>WAKY01000054.1 GCA_015523135.1 Candidatus Aciduliprofundum sp. | reverse complement strand
GATAAGCCCTTAACTCCAAATGGACTTATGGAACTATCCGCATGGCTCCAAGGCAAGTTCAATCTTGATTCATCACAATTTAAATTAACGCAGGTTGGGCTTAACTATGATTTTCCCGGGCTCAAGCTGGACGGAGTATCAAATTTAACGCTCAAGCAATTCTCCAATGCAATCATCAGAGTTTATCAGCATGGAGAAGGGGTAAGGTACGAGATTCATAAATCGGATAAGAGAGATGAGGCAATTAATTTGGAGCAAGCCATCTCAATTCTCAAACACGGCATAGAGGGGAAGAAGGGAAATGAGAAAGAATACGAGGACCTAAGAAGGATGATTGAAGAAGTGAATAGGAAGATAGATCTCTTGAGAGATGGAATGGTAACCTTGCTTAAGGTTGAGGATCACAGATTAAATATGCATCCAGAAGAGGAGGTTGAGGGTTATGCGTGAATTGAAGAGATCCCAGATAAAGAGGATAATAGAAGAAGCTATGCGAATAACGAATGACATTACTTTGAGAGAAGATGTAAAGCTTGAGGACATCTACAAGATGGTGGAGGCCGTGAAGGGTGAGAGATTGACGAAGAGGGAGAAGCTGATAATTGCAGGTATTGTAAGGCGTAATTATCCGGTGTATAGAGAGCTCCAGAATAAGGAGCTTAAGGTGTTGGTTATGATGTAGAAGAGTTTACTCTTTATACTTTTCAAATATGAAGTAGCCATTTCCAGAGAGGAATGAAAACTATCTTTTTACCTTTTATTTCCTCTACACCATCGTATGAAGAGTTAATGATCATAAGTTTGTTGCATTTAAGCATCTCGCTTGCCTTGATGAGCGCCGCAACCACCCTCTTTTTGGTATCGTAGTCGGATATATCATATGAAACCTGAATGAGCTGCTCAACTTTCAAATTTTTTATGATTACGAAATCTACCTCTTTGCCTCTCTGGTCCTTCCAGTAAAACACTTCAAAATTATTCCTCGCTCCTCTTCTGAGGAGCTCCACAGCTACCATGTTCTCATAAAGTCTGCCCATATCCTTTGAGAATTTTATGGATATGCTTGATATGAACCCATCGTCTATGATGTAAACTTTCCGTGGATACTGCATCTGGTCTTTGATCTTGTAAGAAAAGATGGGGACACTATGTATAAAATAAGAGCTTTCAATGTAGCTCAGGTAATTCAATACAGTAGTCTTTCCTATATGGTGCCCCATGCTCTTTAGCGTGTTATAAAGCTTGCTTATAGAGTAATTCGTAGAGTTCAATAGCAGCTTCAAAAGAGCTTTTATTCCTTCCTCGTTCCCAACATTGAATCTCTCAATTATATCTCTACTAAGTACTGTTCTAAAGTAATCCTGCAAAATCTCAAATTTTTTACTCTCATCCGCCAAAACCACTTCTGGCATGCCTCCATAGAGGAGATATTCATTAAGTGCCTTCAAAATCACGGCTCGGGTATTTTCTGAATACTCTGCATCTTTATAATCAATCTTAATATCCTTAAATCTCAAAAACTCATTAAACGAGAGGGGAAATACCTTAACTTCCAAGCTTCTACCCCTCAATTCCGTGGGGAGCTCCCTGCTTGATACCCTTGATGATGAGCCCGTGATGAATATGTTCACATCATTATTATCGTATATTCTTCTCAGCCACTTGCTCCAGTTGTGCATGTTTTGTATTTCGTCCAGCAAGAGGTATTTTGGCTCAGAGAAAGTTTCTTTTATAGTTGGAAGCAGATGTGTTAAGAACTCGGTGTTTTCCGGTATCCGCCCATCGTCAAAGTTTATGTAAATCACTTCCTCCCTGCTGTGCTCTTTCAACAGCTTGTTTATGATGAAATAGAGCAGGTAAGTTTTCCCCACTCTTCTGAATCCTGTAATTGCAATAATCTTGCGTGGCTTTATGTTCAGATACTCCTCTAAATTTACATCTCTTGGAATTACCTCAGGTATCTTTTTCTCTTTCCACGAATACAGGATTGTCTTTATTGTATCATTCATGGTACAATAATGATATGAAATTGTACTACTTAACTCTTTTGGAGAACAATAAGTTGAAGGCTGTTGTGATGGTGTAAGATTGCTTTAATACTTGTATCTCTCCCTCTGTGTGTTCTTTAGAAATTTTCTACCGTCTCACAAGAGAAAACCTAAAAATAAGAGAAATTAAAAGAGCTATTCGAGTTGGAGGAGAGAGATAAGGAGGTAATAGAGCTAGGCACATACCTTTATAATTTGAGTAAAAAAGAAGAGGGTGCAAAGCCAACAGAGGATATAAGAAAGCTAAGAGAGGATAGACATGCGTTTTCTAGTTGATAGTGATGTTTTTCTTCATTCTCTACTTCATACTGATAGAGGTGAAGAGGCCAGAGATTTTCTGGTTGCTTTTTTCTAATTTCTCTTGTAAACATTCTTTCTGGGGCCTAGGGCAACTACTAGGATGATAAGTTTTCCTTGGTCTATGTGCATTAAAACCCGGTAATCTCCCACTCTCAATCTGTACTCCTCTCTACCAACAAGTTTGCGCACATACTTAAAAGGGTTGTATCTTATTCTCTCCAGAGCTAGAACAATTCTCCTTTGAGTGTTTTTATCTAAATTTTTCAATTCTCTCAATGCAGTTTCTGTGTAAAATATTTGGTAAATCAAAGCCCCAACTCCTTCTTAACTTCTTCGTGAGAGTAAATTTTTCCCTCCTCTATATCCTTGTACGCTCTCTCCAATTCTTTTTTCATCTCCTCTGATAGCTCCATGTTTGCTTCCAGCAGATCCCAGATAACATCCTCATAGCTCTCTCGTGGATAAAGCTTGAGTTCATCCAATTTTCGCTTTAGCTGCTCACTTACCTGTATGGTTGTTGCCATAGTTGTCTATAGGTAATTATAGTTTATAATATTTTTCATCACTGTGCGGAGTAAATTCAGGAGCTAAGTGAATAAATGAGCGTTTTCTATCTAGCATCTCTCCACTTTCTAATTATTTCGGTGCTACTCTCTCCTTCAACCTTCTTTCTGAGCTTATCCTGCTCTTTGATTGCGGAGAGTATCGCATCGTAATTCTTCACTCTATGCATCAGAATATCCTTTACATTTAGAGCATCTGTATTGGCACTCATCTTTTACCCATCAAATCCTATATTTTAAAATTTTCTTATACTGCTAGATTAGCATCTCTCTCAGGCAAGCATTAAAAGATTATTAAAATGGTTATTATGTAGAAAAAATTTATATTCTTTTTTATCTTTTATTACTTAAATGAAGGTGGATAATTTAGATGAGCTCCAGAAGATTGTAAAAGACTGGGATGGAGAGATAGTTGTTGAAGCGTACGGTATAATAGGCCATAAAGGCATTGCAGCACTATCCCTTGTTAAGAATGATAGAATCTACGAGGGTATAGAATTTGAAGGAAATAGGGAAGATATACTATCCTTATTTACCGATGTTTTGAAGAGGAACATAGACAAGGTTTTAGAAGAGCAGAAGGTGACTGTGCAATTTGCAGAGAAGGACATAAAAAGAGGACTTAAGAAATTGAGAGAAAAAGAGTAGGTTTATTTTATTTCAGACATTCTTTAATTACCTAAATTTGTCCAGAATTGATACAGATTGGGAGGGTCAATTTTGTGATTTAAATTAACTTTAAAATTCTCCAAAAAATTTAAATAAATCTCAAAGATACCCCTCAGCATAGGGGGATAAAACAAATGAAAGCAGCAGGAATAATCAAGATAATGGTTATAGTGAGTGTGGTTTTGCTATTGAGCAGTGGGCTGATGGTGGACATTCATGGGAAGGATATAAAGAGGGGACATAGAGAAAGAGGAGGAAGTTTTGAAGGGTTAGTTTTCAATAACAGGCGAATTATTTTGATGATAAACAAGGACGGGAGTGCGACGATAAAGAGTGCGAAAGATGGGAAGGTACTGATTGAGAAGATGCAGCCCATAGTAGAGATAAAAGAGAGAGGCAAATGGGTAGATGTAAAGTTCAATCACATAAAGATAAGAGAGAGGGATCATGGTAAATGGCATACGGTAAAGATAAAGATGGAGCATCGGGGAAAAATAAGGGTTAAGGTTATGTTGAAATATTTTGAGAAGAGGAAGTTTAAGAGGTACAAGCCCCTGTATCCAAGTTTTAGGATTTGGTTTAGCAAGAAAGTTCAATACAGGGTAGAGTGGGTTTATAAGGGAGTGAATCTCCAAGATATAGCGATAATAGACAATGGCACGGGTTATTTGCAAGCGCCGTATAGAAGTGGGCATGAGGCGCATATAATATACAATGGCAGTGCGAACATTAATGCGAGTTTTAGAGAAGATCAGGACATATTGAAGGGATACGCAGGTAAAGATTTGCAGATGGGGCTCAACTGGGAGAACAGCAAGGATGTATACGATGTTCTTGAGGTAAGAAGTGATTCTGGGCACACTAATATAGTTATCATGCCTAGCAAATCCAGCACATCTAATGGGAAAGAGTATTTAACATACAGGGCACCGATTCCAGATTCTGGGACTGGTGAAGGTAAGGACACTGATGGAGATGGGTTGTACGATGTTACGGAAGAATCTGGTTGGGATATAACTTGGTACGATTCGCAGGGTCATAAGCACACGGAGCATGTTACATCTGATCCCAATTCCACGGATACAGATGGAGATGGATTATCGGATTATGAAGAATATAAGTTAGGCACGAATCCGGAGAGTGCCGATACAGACGGAGATGGGCTGAGCGATTATGAAGAGGTTAAAGAGTTAAAAACCTCACCTACGAGGGCTGATACGGATGGAGATGGGCTTACAGATTATATGGAGGTACATGGCTGGTATGTATGGAGTGAAGGCAAGTGGGTTAGCTCTGATCCCAATAGCAAAGATACAGATTGGGATGGATTATCGGATTATGAGGAATGGAAGCTAGATACTGATCCAAGGAATATGGATACGGATAGTGATGGTATAATTGATAAATTTGATAAATATCCCACGATAAAGGAGGATGAAAAGCCTAAGATGGATGTGCCTCATATTTATGCATCGGATGGTAAATGGCTAGTTAAGGATCTATATGTAGAGGATAATGTAGCGGTAGCCAAGGTCACGGTGTTATACTATGATGGAGGCACTTTAAAGGATCAGTGGAATGGGAATGTATATGAAAAGCATGCGTGGATTAATGCCAGTGTAACCGATGATCCTAAGGATTATATTGATGGGAATAAGATAAAGATTGTTGTTACAGATGTAAATGGAAACCAGATCACATATACCTACAGTCATGATCTTTACACAGATCTTGCGAGTATATGGGATAAGATAAGTAAATTTGTTTCAGGGGCAATATCAACTGCTGTTAAGAATCTCATATCGAAGTATCCAGATTTGGCACCCTTAATAGCCCTGGGCTGGGCATTGGGAGAGAGTCTGTGGAGCAACAGCATTGGAGGGCTTATAGATATAGTGAAGGATCCGAGTAAGTTTATAGAGGGGATAAAATCTTTCATTAACGCCCTAAAGAGTAACGGAGTAATGAGCACGATAACTGCGGTGCTGGATGGAATAAAGAAAGATATAGAATCAAAGGTTAATGCCTTAGTTAGCTATATAAGTGATTCTACAAAGAGAGATGAGGTACGGCAGGAATGTTTTGACATGTTCGTGGTTGGGGAGATAATAGGATTTGTAGTGGCTATGGCAATACAGCCGAGTGATTTTGCAGGAAATCTTGGCAGTTTTATAGAGAAGATAGGAGATGATGCTGGCAAATTAGCAAATGCATTTGAAAAGATTGCAGATACAATTGAGAAGATGAAAAGCTTGCTTGAAGATGTAAAATCCCTCGCCCTGGGCAAATTGATGGAGAAGAGCTCCGCTCTTAAAGCGGCGGTGAAAGAATTGGTGCAGAGCGGCAAGATGTCCGAGAAAACAAAAGAGCTAATGAACCGCGTGGCCGAGTGGTTCGGATTCTCAGCAACTGGACCGGATAAGAAGCCAATCGATGAGATCATAAAATTGGTGGAAGATGGCAAAGATGCAAAATATGTGGAAGACGCACTGGAAGTGGTGAAGAACTCCCAAATGGCGAAAGATCCTGAAAAATTAGCAAACTTTCTGAAAGACTGGGATGTATTAGGCTCTAAATTGGGATTTTCCTCAGAACTGGAGAATGAAAATCTGGCAAGATGGATGGCAGCGTTCCGGGAGGTTCGCGGTGAATCGCCGTTAGGATTTATCGATGATGTGCAATCTAAACTGGGGAATGTGGATGGGCTTGATAAGCTAATGGGGGATTTTAAGAGCAAGTTTAAGTCAGATAAGTGGAAAGGTTTATCTTCTGAAGATATTTTAACGAGGACACAATCTTATGAAGCTGAAATGCGAGCAGCAATGTTGGCGGAGGATAGAGGTTGGGAAGTTATAGGAATAGATATAAATTCTCCAAAGAAAGAGATAGATGAAATTTTGAGGATAGACAACAAGATATGGTACGGAGAAGTGAAGAGTGATATACCTGGAGGAGATATTAACAAATGGTTAACGACGAAAAGAGTTGACAAAAACACATTATACAAGCTTATGAACAACTACAAAGAAGCGTCAGAGGTTAGCTGGAAGTACGGAGGAGTAAAACGACTGAAGATATATTTACCAGAAAAATATTCGGGATACAGGGATGAGATATTGAACAGGATAAAGGAGTACAAAGGTGAGTTGGGTATGAACGAATGGACGATAGAATTGGTATTTTTTGGAGGGATGTAGAAATGGCCACCAGAGAGTATCTGGGAATGATATTTGTGTTCAACGAGAAAGAGAGTATGGAAAAAAGGTGGT
>WAKY01000053.1 GCA_015523135.1 Candidatus Aciduliprofundum sp. | reverse complement strand
TATTTTACCCCTAAAGCTGATGCAACCAGATATACATTCTCGCTGCTATCTTCAATCAAGTACTTTTCAAGCTCATCCCTAATCACATTTGCAAATCTTCTTGTTATTATTGGATCACTAAGGGCTATTAGAAAGAGCTTGGAAATATAGAATCCTATAATTTTCGTCTCATCATCTGTAACAAAAACCCTTGCATTTTCATCAAAACAGCTTATAACCCTGGCCATTCCATAATCCTTAGCATTTTCATAAATTGAAGAGGTAAGAAGCTCATCTAAGTCCATATTTCTAACAATATTCAAAGCCTCTGGTAGAAATGGATATTTGGTAAGAGTGCGCATATTCATATCAGGGCCGGGACCGGGATTTGAACCCGGGTCAAGGGATTGCCACAAAGCCCCTTTTGGGGGTAAAGCACCTTTTCTAAAGGGGCTTTTCCACAGTCCCCTAGGATAGCCCCTACCCTATCCCGGCCATGCAAAGAGTGAAATGACAAGTAATACATAAATTTTTTTAACTCTCAAATCCTAAAATATTTTTACTAAGAGTGTATTCTATTCCCCATGGTAAAAATTACAGATACCACACTAAGAGACGGGCATCAGAGTTTGTTTGCCACAAGAATGCGGACTGAGGATATGGTTCCAATAGCAGAGGCAATGGATGAAATGGGATTTTTCTCCTTGGAAGTTTGGGGAGGGGCAACATTCGACTCCGCCATGAGATTTTTAAATGAGAATCCTTGGGATAGGCCCAAAATCCTGAAAAAGCATATAAAGAATACACCTCTCCAAATGCTCCTGCGAGGGCAGAATCTTGTGGGTTATAGACATTATCCAGATGATATAGTTGAGAAATTCGTTTTTAAGGCAGTTGAGGCAGGAATAGATATATTTCGTATATTTGATGCTCTAAACGATTTGAGGAATATGGAAACTGCAATTAAGGCTGTGAAGAAAGCAGGTGCCCATGCTCAGGGTGCTGTGGTTTACACTATAAGCCCTATACATACTTTAGAGAGTTTCGTGGATATGGCGAAGAAGCTTGAGGAGATGGGTGTGGACTCCGTGTGTATAAAGGATATGGCTGGGCTCATGAGTCCAACTGTGGCCTCAAAATTGGTTAAAATGATGAAAAAAGAGCTCAGTGTGCCCATAGATTTGCATACGCACAGCACAGCCGGTTGGGCCCCGATGACATACATGAAAGCTGTGGAGGCAGGGGTTGATATAATCGACACTGCAATATCTCCGTTTGGATTTGGCACAGCTCAGCCAGCAACGGAGAGCATGGTAGCTGCTTTCAAAGATACTCCATATGACACAGGGATGGATTTGAAGAAACTTGAGAGAATTGCCGAGTATTTTAGGACAGTGGAGAAAAAACTGAGAAAGTATACGAGAATGGAAATGCGCATAGCGGATACGAGAGTTCTAATTTACCAAGTTCCTGGAGGTATGCTTTCAAATCTCTACAATCAACTCAGAGAGATGAAGGCCGAGAATAAGATTGAAGAAGTTCTTGCGGAGGTACCAAAAGTGCGTGCAGAAGTGGGCTATCCTCCCTTAGTTACTCCATTGAGTCAAATTGTTGGCACTCAGGCGGTTATGAATGTCATCTCGGGTGAGAGATGGAAAATGGTTACCAAGGAGATGAGAAACTATATAAAGGGCCTGTATGGAAAGCCACCGGGAAAGATAGATGAGGAAGTCAAGAAAAAAGTTCTTGGGGATGAAAAGACGATAACTGTAAGGCCAGCAGATCTCTTGGAACCTGGATTTGAAAAAATTAAAAAGGAAATTGGGGATTTGGCGGATAATGACGAAGATGTTTTGTCCTATGCTCTATTTCCAGATGTTGCTAGAAAATTCTTTATGCATAGAAAGGGTTTGATAGAAGAGAATTTAGAGCCACCTAAGGAGGGAAAGAAGTACAAGATATGGGTCAACGGGGAAGAATACATGGTAAATGTGGAGGAGATGCAAGAATGAAACATTATTTTTATTATCCATTTAGTTATATAACACTCTTTATTTATCTAATTTTCTTATTTTTCTTTTTCATATTCCTTATTTTTGGTATACCCTATGCTTTTGTGAAATTAGGAATGCCTCCAAACCTTGCAATGTCCCTTTTTTTATTGGCAATTCTAGGAAGCTACATAAATATCCCAATAAAGAGGTTAGAAAGCAAGATACCAATGAGTCCTCAGGGCTCGGTTAGTTTCTGGGGAATAAAATATCAAATCCCTTATACGCCACATAACACAACCCTCTTAGCCATAAATTTGGGTGGAGCAATCATCCCCATATTCATCTCTCTCTGGGTTTTTGTATCCCTAGCCATACACACCCATTATATGGTTATTATAAAGAGCATAGTGGCAATAATTATAGTTGCAGTAATATCTTACGTGTTTGCCAAACCGGTTAAGGGAATGGGTATAGCACTCCCTGCTTTTATTCCTCCTATTGTAGCGTCTTTAACTGCGTTGTTCATAGCTCCTGAAAATCCTGTGGCTGTGGCATACATCTCTGGCACTCTTGGCACTCTGATAGGTGCAGATTTGATGCATATGAAAGATATTGAAAAATTGGGAGCGCCTGTAGCTAGCATCGGTGGTGCAGGCACTTTTGATGGTGTATTTCTTTCTGGTATAATTGCGATACTGCTAATATAAAAAATTAAAGTTTGGAGCGGGTTATATTAACCCCATCCACGAGAACATATGGAAGATACGATGGAAGAACTTCATCCCACCATTTCACTTTTTCTCTTTCTTTGCTCACATCTACCACACTTGAGAATATGTGCTGCATATTCTCTGTAACTCTTATTCCTATCCAAGATTCCTTTATCTCTCCATTCTCTATGTAGAATATTCCATCCCTAGGTATTGTGGAGAAATCACCATTACGGTAATCTTGGAAGCGGGTGTACCAGAGATTCACTATGAACAACCCTTTATCTATTTCAGAGAGCAGATCCTGATAACTCTTGTTTCCTCCTTCTACAACAGGCTGCCAGGCATTTGGGTTTATTATACCTGCATTTCCCGTGGTTTTCGTGTTGAATTTCTGCGCTGTGGAATAGCTATGGAGATAATTTCTAACTATGCCTTTTTCCACTATAGGGGTTCTCTGAGTGGCTGTTGCCTCTTCGTCAAATACTCTGTAGCCCGTGGAAAATAACGTTGGATCATCGTATATTGTTAATTTCTCCGAGTAAGCTTTCTCCCCAATCTTTCCTGCGAAGAAGCTCATACCTGCATCAACTGCAAAGGCAGAAGCCATATGCATGCTGTAAGAGATTAAAGAACCAAAGGCGAGGGGATGAAATAGAATCTTGTACTTTCCCTCTTTCCCATCCTTTGGCTCTCCTCCAAGAGATGCAATAACTCCTGTCCTCTCTCCTATGCTCCTTGCATCTTCAAGCTCCTTTGCTTCCGCAGTTGTAATCGCCTCTTGCCCCGCATTTCTATATTCATTGAATGCCCTTATCACAATATCCACATTAGCAACCTCATCCTCTGCGCTGTTATAATTTGTCAAAATCTTCCTTTTTACATGATCTCTGTAAATCACTCCAGCAGCTCTTATTGCACCTTTTTCTATGGCACCATCGATTACATCCTTAGTTAAATCCTCAAGTTCCACATCTAAAATTTCATAATCTATCTTCTTTTCTCTATAACTCTGCTTCTTCGGATTCAACCCGTAAAAATCCTTGTTTTCAGGTAAATTTTGCAGAATCCTGGCATACTTCTCAAGAAGCTCTTCTGCCTTATCCAAATTCTTTATAGTGGTCATAAACACCTTTTTTCCTTTGGAGATGAAAACATCCAAGCTTCTCTCTACCCATAATTTAGAAATATCAATATCGTTGTTTGAAAACCTTACTTGCCTTTTCTCTCTCACCTCAAGAATAAATGAAGCTTCATCAATACCCAAATTTTGAGCTTTATCCATAAGCTTTTCAAGATCCATAATATCACCTCAGTTTAATTCCCCTAAGACGGATATGGGGTCCTCCCATCCAAACATCCACGCCTTGCATTGGGTCTCCCTTTCCGCATGTTCCAGCGAAGAATTCAAGATCTTTTGCAATGGCATCTATCCTATCATAGAATCCGGGTGTGGTTATCTCTAATACAGGTCTTCTAACTGGCTCAACAATCTCTCCATTCTTTATCAGGTATGCCTCTCTTCCAACATATTTTTGATTGTAGCGAATATCATCTATGTTCCACTCTGTAAAGCTCTTCATGTATATTCCCTCTTTTACATCCTCAAATAATTCCTCCTTGGAATAATCTCCCGGCTCAAAGAATGTGGTACTCATCCTCACTATTGGTTCCCTGTTCCACCACGATGAGCGAGCTGCTCCATTACTCTTTGTACCTAATTTACCTGCACTCTCTCTATTGTGCAAGAACTCGTTTATCTTTCCTTCTTTGTAAAGATACCTTCTCCTTGCAGGAATGCCCTCTTCATCGTATTTGTAGTACCCAAAACTGTTTGGCACTGTTGGGTCATCTACTACATTCACAATCTCACTTCCTATCTTATCCCCAATCTTTGATGGAGTGATGAAGCTCTCTCCCGCCTGAGCTGCTTCTCTTCCAAGTATCCTATCTGCCTCGCTTGGATGTCCACAGGACTCGTGAGCAATTATGCCTGCAACCTCTGGGCCCACAATCAAATCATATGTACCCTCTGGAGATTTGTTTGCTTTAACAATCTCTTTTAAGGCTTTTTCTTCCTCAGGCAAGAGAGATAGAATATCCCATCTGTCAAAAATCTCGTAGCCCCCGCTTATTCCGTACTGCCTATAACTCTGCTCAAAATTTCCATTATCCATGACGCCCATCATGTAGAAATATTCAACCCTTGGAATCTTTGCCCTTATTTTCGTACCTTCTGAATTCATATAAATCTTCTCTATTTCCTTATCCCTGAGCATTTGGAGCTTCATCTGCGCGCTAAGGTGCTTATCCACATCAAGAAGATAATTTATCTTTTCTTCCATATCCATATTTTCAATCTTTTTCTTTTCTTCAACGCTCCAAGAGTCCTCATAGCTTTTTTCCTGCGAGAATTCAACTTTATTTTTTCTATTCCTTGCAAGCTTAATTGCTCTTTCTGCAATCTCATCAAGCTTGGATAAATTGTTTGTTGCGGCGAAGCCAATGCCTTCATTCACAACCCTAACTGCAAAGCCATCCTCTTCTGTGGTGGATACTGCATTAACAACTCCATTTTTCACTGTTATCAAATTCATTTTTATCCTCATATAGCGTACTTCTGCAAATCTTGCATTTATCTTGTTAAGCACTCTCTCCATAATATCTTCCATACAGCTCGCCTCACAGGGTTTCTCTTCTAAATTCTAAGAGCTTTTCTCTCTCCTTCTTCACATTTCTCTCCAATATTTCCAAAACATCCTTGAATGCGCTGTAAACATTCCAGTCATAGCTTCTCGCAAAAAAGAGCTTTCTATCTGTGGTTAATCTAGCCCTAACGCTATACTTTATCTCCTTTCCACTTATATGGTGCTCTTCAACATGGAAAGTTAAGAGCTGGGGCTTGAACTCCTTAAAGCGATTTATCTTACGCAGGAAATCTTCGACCATATTGTAAATTATTTGATATGGCTCCATATCCTCTACATCTAATCCAGTTATTTGAACAAACACACCCTCCTGTTTTCCTCCTCTGAGTATTGCCTCTATAACATCCCTTTGAGATATCACCCCTATTGGCCTATTTTTCTTATCTACCACAGCGCATATAGATGAATGAAACTCTATCATTTTTTCTACCGCATCCTTTAAAGCTGCATCCTCGGAAACATATACGGGAGGAACCATTATTTCTTTCACCAAAATTTGAACTTTTATTTTCTCTCCAGACAATTCTCCCAAGCTTGCCCTATCTTTTTCTCTCCATACTGCTTTAGCGGCATCTCTCATGTGTACTATTCCCACAAGTTTTCTGTTCTCATCCACCACGGGAACGCTCATCTCTCCAAGTTTTTTCATTATATCAACAGCATATTGAATTGGCGAATCCTCTTCAACAAGCTCCGGCTCACTTGTCATAACATCCTCTACGGGAATATTGGCGACATCCTTCATCTTTGGCACGAGTTTTATTATATCCGTTCTTGAAATTATGCCCACAAGCTTATCCTTTTCCACAATTGGCAGAGAACGGTAGCCTGCATCAATCATCAATCTTACAGCATCTTCTATACTCGCATCTGGCTCCAAAACAGGGGGCTTAACCATAACATTTTCCACACGAGAGTATAGGGATATGCTCTTCCTCCTGATTAGAGTTCTGTAATTTATATATCCAACAAGCTCGCCCCTATCATTTACCACGGGAAGCTCGTGAAATCCATGCTCTTGCATCTTGCTTATTGCTTTAGAAATGGTCTCTCCAAGTTTAGCTACAACAACATCCTTTGTCATAACATCCTTAACTTTTATTTCACCAGGTTCCATATTATCACCTCACTTGGCAGGAGCTTAACAATTTCCCTGCCTAATTTGCATAATGGCTTATGAGAAAATAAACCTTTTGGCTTGAAGCAAAAAGCTTATATATGTCGGACATATATAGTTAATATGTCTGACAAAAATATGAAAGGTGATGATAATGGGTTTAGAGTATTTGATTAAAGATGCCCTTTCTTCGGGGTATGATGAAAAGAGCGAGGCAGATGTGAATATAAAGGTGGTAGGCATAGGTGGCGGTGGATGTAATAGTATAACGAGATTGAGTACTCAGAACTTAAAGGCAGAATTGATAGCAGTAAATACGGATAAATCTCATTTTTCAATAGTAAACGCCTCAAAGAAGGTTCTAATAGGGAAGAAGATAACAAATGGTCGTGGAACTGGTGGAAATATGGAGATTGGGGAGCAAGCAGCCCAGATAGCTTATAATGAAATTTACAAGATACTTGATGGAGGAGATATAGTATTTCTCCTTGCTGGCCTTGGTGGAGGAACAGGTGGGGGTGCAGGGCCTGTTATAAGCGAGATAGCAAGAGATGCTGGGGCTCTCGTTGTATCCATGGTAACCATGCCATTTAAGGCAGAGGGAAAGAAAAGGTGGGAGCAGGCGGAAATGTCCTTAGAGAAATTTAGAGAGCATTCTCACACAGTTATAGTTCTTGATAACAACAGGCTTGTTAGTTTGGCCAAGAATTTACCCATAAAGAAGGCATTTGCAATTATGGATTACTTAATAGGAGATGTAATTACCAATTTGGCAGATGCAATAACCATACCTTCCTTGATGAATATAGATTTCTCGGATCTTGAAGCGTTGATGAGAAACGGGGGCACATCCACAATTCTCTACGGAGAGGGAAATTACTACACACCGCAGGATGCCGTAATGGACACTTTGAATAATCCCCTTATGGATATAGATTATCGTGGTGCCAATGGTGCTCTTATCCATATTACAGGTGGCTCTGAGATGTCATTGCAAACAGTTTATAGGATTGCGGAGGGAATAACCTCGGGCATAAGGGATGATGCAGAAGTGAAGATAGGAGCGAGGGTTGATGATAGATACACCAAGAAATTGAAAATAACAACTATATTAACGGGAGTGCATACACCATACTTGCAAAAGAGGGGGGCAAGGTACATAACGGAAGAGATAGGAGGAATAAATGACCTAATCTCCGTGGTCTACTAACTTTTTCCAAAATTATTTATACAATAAGCGTTTTCGTGCTTTGCCTATGATTGATTAGATGAAGGAGGTAAAGAAAATGGCTGCAATATATGTAAGGTTTG
>WAKY01000052.1 GCA_015523135.1 Candidatus Aciduliprofundum sp. | reverse complement strand
TTAAGAACGAGGAGTATCCAACCAGAGGGCATTCATCCATTCTCCTTCTAACGCAGAAATGGCTCTTCAGAACGGAGGAGATGAAACAGAGAGACATGGTTCACAGCTCGTATATCTCCATATCCAAATTTGCAGTGAAATTCTCAGAGAGATTCAGGATAGCCCTCATGCCCGGAAACGACAGGAGATATGTTCTCTATATCCTGCTGACTCTTTTGCTCTTCATCTTTGTGGCAGCATACGATTTTTGAGAAACAATTTTATATCACTTTCTTTCTCCACTTCCTATGATTCTATTACCCCTAGGAGCCGCTACGAATAAGCCAGTGGTACAAGGATGTAAGCTTTGCGAAGAAGGTGCAAAGATGGTCCTCTTCGTAACAGGTATATGCCATGCAGGATGCTTCTACTGCCCCCTAAGCAAGGAGAAAATGAATAGAGATGTTATTTTTGCAGATGAAATGCCTGTACATAGTGATGATGATGTTCTTTTAGAAGCAAAATTGATAGATGCAAAGGGAACAGGAATAACAGGTGGAGATCCCATGGAGATGGTTGATAGGGTTGTCCATTATATTCATCTTCTCAAAGATAATTTTGGGAAAGAGCACCACATTCATCTTTACACCGCTTCAGGAAGCAAAGAAAAAATAGAAAAATTGGCAAATGCAGGGCTAGATGAGATTCGCTTCCATCCTCCTCCGCAGCTTTGGACTAAAATGCAGGGAAGTATATATGAAAAGCGCTTAAATTGGGCAATTGAAAATGGCATAGACACGGGAATTGAAGTGCCTGTGCTTCCCGACATGAAAGATGAACTTATTGCCTTAGTAAAATTCGCCAATGACCTAGGTGTCTTTGTTAATCTAAACGAGCTTGAATTCTCTGAGACAAATTATAGGGAATTAAATATGCGCGGTTATGAGCCAAAGAATGATGTTTCCTCTGCTGTTAAGGGAAGCGAAGAAGTTGCCTATGATATAGTGGGCATGGACTGGGACATCGTTGTTCATTACTGCTCTTCCGCCTTCAAGGATGGTATACAGATGCACAGGCGTCTTATGAGGAGAGCAAAGAATGTAAGGAAGGATTATGAAGAAATAACTGAGGATGCCACTCTAATTTTAGGCATAATTGAAGGAGATAATTTGCAGGAAATATACAAATACCTGAAAGAAAAATATGAAATTCCCGATAACTTAATGGAAATAAATTCTCAACGCAAAAGAGTTGAAATCTCCCCCTATATTCTTGAAGAAATTGCCCAAGAATTGCCATGGAGTGCCTACGAAGTGGAAGAGTATCCAACTTGGGATAGATTACAAGTTGAAAGAGTTAAATTAAACTGAATGGTAAATATTATAATAATCCCTTCTATTTTCCTTTTGTGAATGCATACCTAAAATTGATGCGCCCTATCAACTGCGCAATGGCATCCATAGCGATAATTATGGTTGCCATAATACTCAAGGGCTATGCCCTAGGAGATTACTGGCTTAAAATATTATTTGGTATGCTCGTATTATTTTTCTCAGTTGCAGGTGGAAACGCTTTAAATGATTATTATGATAGAGAAGTGGATTTAATTAATCATCCTGAGAGGCCAATACCCTCTGGTAAGATAAAAGCAAAAAATGCCCTGATTTTTGGTATATCCATGTTTCTGCTGGCATTAATATTCTCAGCTTTAATTAATTGGCTCACATTCGTTATTACTATTATTGCAGAACTAGCAATGTACGCTTATGAATCAAATCTGAAAAATAAAGGGCTTTCTGGAAATGTAACAATAAGCATTCTTGTGGGCTTAATTTTCATATTTGGTGCTGCAATTTTTGGGATAGAGGCCATACTTCGCATAACAATATTCGCCCTCATGGCATTTGCTTCAAATTTGGGAAGGGAGATCGTTAAGGATATTGAAGATATGGAAGGAGATATAAATCGTGTAACACTGCCAAAAAAAGTTGGAAAAAAAGAAGCGGGAATAATAGCTTTAATATTTTTCATTCTTGCAGTTGCATTTAGTCCTTTGCCTTATATATGTATGGGCTTTAGTATCTATTATCTTTCAACAGTACTAATTTCAGACGCAATATTCATATATGCCGCACTAATTCAATTTAAGAGCCCTAAGAAGGGGCAAAAATATGCGAAGGCTGCAATGATAATGGGCTTAATTGCCTACATGGTTGGAGGACTAACATAGGTGATAAAATGAAAGTTATAGAGTACATAAAAAATAAAATTCGCACCCAAAAGATGCATATGACACTAATAGATCCTGCAGAGCAAAGTGCAGAAGAGGCAGCTAAGATGGCGAGAGAGGCATATGAAGCTGGCACTAGCGCAATAATGATAGGTGGCTCCACAGATTTAAGCAGAGAAAAAGTTGATGAAACAATTTTAAAAATAAAAGAAGAGGTGCCCATTCCAATAATTATATTTCCAAGTGGTGCTCATGTAATCTCAAAATACGCAGATGCCATCTACTTTATGAGCTTGCTGAATTCAAATAGCCCGGAATATTTGATTAGGCAGCAGGCAATAGGCGCACCAATAATAAAGAAGATTGGAATTGAGCCCATTTCAATGGGATACATAATAGTGGAGCCTGGAATGACCGTTGGAAGGGTGGGAAAGGCAGAGTTGATAAGGAGGGATAAGCCAGAAACGGCAGCCGCATATGCCCTCGCAGCCCAGTACTTTGGCATGCAGTTGGTTTATTTAGAAGCAGGAAGTGGGGCACCTGAGCCAGTGCCTCCAGTGATGGTGAAAGTTGTTAAAGAATGGATTGAGATACCATTGCTCGTAGGAGGAGGAATAAGGAAAGCGGAGGATGCAAGAAATATCGTTAAAGCAGGAGCGGATATCATTGTGACAGGAACCCTTGTGGAAGAGGTAGAGGATATAAGAGCTGCTGTCTCAGAAATTGTGAAGGCAATTAAGGTTTAATTCCCTGCATTATTCTCTTTGTTTTTTTAATCGTGCCAGATGTCTTATAGGTTTTTATTCCATTATTGTGCAAAAATTCTAAAATCTCATCCTTGTACCAATGCTTGCATCTCAATATTGCAAAATTATCATCGTAATATACAATTTTTGCCCAAGAATCAATTTTTCTAATTTCATTTATTAACTCTCTAACCTTTGGCTCATTTTTAAGCAATATATATCTTCGCCTTCCAATTTTATCTTTTACAACCACGATAACATAATTACGCCTAAAGATAAATCTTTATTGCCAAAAAGATTTTTATCTAAAATCACATAATCCCCAAGAAGCGGGGGTTCTCGAGCATGGCCAAAGGGGCCGGACTTAAGATCCGGTGGCGTAGGCCTTCGTGGGTTCAAATCCCACCCCCCGCATTTTATGCGTTGCAAGATTTGCGGCAAAGAGGCAGTTACGTATGCATTTGGTATGCATCTTTGTAAGGAGGATTTTAACAGGCTATTTGAGAGAAGAATTGAAAAAGTGCTAAGGAAATACAAGCCGGAGGGAAAAATTGCCATAGCACTAAGCGGTGGAAAAGATAGCATGGTTCTCCTGCATTACTTTGCTCAGAGAGATTACGACATATTCGGTTATTTCATAAACTTGGGAATTGACAAGTATTCAGATGGGATGGAGAAATTAGTGAGAGATTCATGCAAAGAATATGGTGTAGAGTTAATTGTCACTAATTTGCGTGAAGAATATGGGTTTGGTATAGATGAGATAAGGAGAAAGCCCTGCTCGGCCTGCGGAACGGTGAAGAGGTACCTGATGAACAAGGTACCAAGGGAAAATGGAGCAAAGCTCGTGGCAACGGGACACAATATGGATGATTTTTTAGATTTCTTCTTCAAAAACACTCTGGGAAAGAACTATGCATGGAACAGAAACATGGTTCCCTATCTTCCAAGCACTCATCCCAAGATTCTTCCAAAGATTCGCCCTCTCTACCTCTTAGGGGATAAGGAGATAGAGATGTATGTAAAGCTCAACAATGTACCCTACTCCTCTGATAAATGCCCCCTGGCAAAGTTCTCGGGCTGGAAAGAAATATTCTACGAAATAGAGGCAAAAAAGAAAAATTTCAGGTACCAGATGATTCTCTCAATTTGGGAGATGGCAAATTTCTTTCCGGAGGATAGGAAAGAGCTGCAAGAATGCGAAAGATGTGGAGAGCCAACAAGTGGCAAAATATGTGCTTTTTGCAGGTTACGTGATAGATACGGCAACCCTTATAAGAATTAAATACATAATGCCACTATGCTTGCCGATTACATAGAACTCTTTGGAGATGTGTTGAATTTTAAGGGCTTAAGCTTGGAGGAAGTGGCCCAGGAGATGAAGAAGGAGAGAAAGAAAATTCTCTATTTTGAAGATATAAATGGATACAATGCAGTAGCCAATCTCTGGAGCGAGAGATGGAGATTTGAAGTGTTCTTTAATATGCAAATGCTTCCCCTCTTGCTCAAAAGCATAGAAGAGCCAAAAGATTACAAAATTGTTGATTTTGATATGCGCAGCGAGGATTTCTCATTATTAGATTTTCCATTTCCAAAATACTATCCCAAAGATGGGGGCAGATATATAACCTCAGCGATAGTATATGCAGAATATGGGGGGAAGAGAAATGCATCTTTCCATCGTATGATGCTTTTAGATGAGCAGAGAGCAGCCATTCGCCTGGTGCCAAGAGATCTTTACAAGATGTATGTGGATGCCATGGAGCATGGGGAAGAGCTGAAAATCGCAGTTACAATAGGCAACGAGCCAAGCATGCTCCTTGCAGCTGCCACATCTTCCGAGCAGGAGGAATTGCGCATATCTTCTGCTATGAAGCTAAATGCTCTTGGTAGAGAAGAGGAAGTTATGCGTCTTCCCAATGGAATCCTCGTACCCTACAATTCTGAAATTGTGCTGGAAGGAAGAATAATAAACGAGTATGTGGATGAGGGACCATTCGTAGATATTACAGGCACATATGATATTGTTCGCAAGCAGCCCGTGGTGGTGTTTGAGAAATTCTATCATCGTGGCAATCCCATATTCCATCTTCTTTTATCGGGTGGCTACGAGCACTACAATCTCATGGGCATGCCTCGGGAACCAACAATTTACAGGGCCATAAAGAATGCGGGGGTGAATGTTCTAGATGTATATCTCACTCCCGGCGGATGCTCGTGGCTCCATGGGGTTGTGAAAATAAAAAAGAAGAATGAAAAGGATGGAAAGAAGGCAATAGATGGAGCGTTTGAGGGACATAAGAGTTTGAAGCATGTGGTTATAGTGGATGAAGACATAGATATTCACAATATGCAAGATGTAGAGTTTGCCATAGCGACAAGGTTCCAAGGGGATAGAGATATGGTAATTTATAAGAAAGTTCGCGGCAGCTCTTTAGATCCAAGCTCATACGGCAAGGAGCATTTAACAACGAAGATTGGTATAGATGCAACAGCGCCCTTAGGTAAGTTAGATGATTTTAGAAGAGTTGTATAAGGAAAACTTATATATGGCATATCTTTTATACCCACTCCATAAGGGTGATTTAAATGAAGATGTCACATGGTCCAAGAGCAAGGTCGCGTAAGAAGATGAGGAAGAAAGTTAGGGAGAGAGGTATGGTTCCTATTCGTAGATACCTTGCTAAATATGAGATTGGAGAAAAAGCATCCATAGTTATAGATCCCTCTGTGCATAAAGGTTTCCCGCACCATCGTTTTCATGGTTATACTGGTGAGATTGTTGGAATGCAAGGTCACGCTTATAAAGTTAGGATTAGAGATGGTGGAAAGTATAAGACACTTATTGTGCATCCTGTGCACCTTAGGAAGGTGAAGTAATGAAAAAATACCTCACCCTTGCGGAGGTTAAGGATATCCTGAGAGAGGAGAATGAGAAGAGGGATTTAAATTCTATGCAAAAATCTGCCTTAGCTCATGCTGAAGAATTTGCAAAGCTAAGCGCCGAAGATTCTAGAAAGCTTGTGGAGGAGCTTATGCAGCTTGATTTTGTAGATGAGAGGCATGCGGTAAAGATTGCGGATATTCTGCCAATACATCCAGACCAAGTTAGGGTTCTTTATACTAAGGAGAAAATAGTTCTTCCCCCCGAAGATATAAAGAAGATTCTGGATATTGTGGCCAAATACATCTAAGGGGGTTTGAAATTGGAAGATTATGCATATATTTTGGATTATTTACCACAAGGTAGGGCTGAAGAAAAAAGTTTTAAAAGGACTCCCCTTGCAATAGCTGTTGGAGATAATGAGTTCAAACTCTTTGAATTAATACCTAAACCAAACGTTTCAATTATAATCGGAGAGAGAGTATACATAGGTAAGGATTTGAGCAAAAGGGAGAAAATTGAGCATGTGAAGAGAAGAATTGCATATGATGAGCTCACTCACGCGGCAAAGAGTGAACTTCCGTATGTTTTAGAGGATATAGTGAAGAACAGAGAAGATTTCTTCATCAAATTCTTCAACGAGGCACATCCAATAACTACAAGGCTTCATATGCTTGAACTTCTTCCTGGATTAGGTAAGAAAACCATGTGGGCCATACTTGAGGAGAGAAAGAAGGGGCCCTTCAAAGATTTCGAGGATCTTCGCAATAGGGTTAAGCTCACACATCATCCTGTCAAATTAATTGTGAACCGCATTCTCTACGAATTGCAGCACAGACACGAGAAGTACAAGATATTCGTGGCGAGGTAAGAGGTATAAGAACTTTCATTTCAAACATAACAATTCTTTTAATACCCAAAATGCATTTGGAGCTGATGCCCCGTTACAGCCAGAATTTATTGGTTAATCCGAAAATTGCAGAGTATATTGTAAAGGAGGCAGATATAAAGCCAGAAGATACAATCTTGGAGATAGGTCCAGGCAAGGGTATTCTCACTGGCAAGCTTTTAGAGAAGGGCAAAGTTTACGCTATTGAAATTGACAAAACACTGTGCGAATACCTAAAAATAACTTTCCAAGATGATATAGGGGGTGGTAGATTGCATCTTATATGCGGAGATGCTTTGAAAGTTGATTTTCCGAGATTCACAAAGGTTGTGGCTAATATTCCCTATCATATTTCCTCGCCTCTCCTCTTCAAAATTTTAGAGTATGATTTTGAGAAGGGCATACTTATGCTTCAATATGAATTCGCTGAGCGTTTGGTTGCAGAGCCGGGAAGCAAGAAATATGGGAGGCTAAGCGTTATGATGTACTACAACGGTGAGGCAAAGATATTGAAAAGGGTAAAGAAGGGAAATTTCAGACCTGTGCCAAAGGTTGATTCTGCAATTGTGGAAATCGTGAAAAAGAATAGATTTTGCTACAATAAGGATAAATTGGATGAATTTGTACGCAAACTCTTTGAGCAAAGGAGAAAAAAGATAAAAAATATACTAGGCGAAGTGCCTTACGGAGATAAAAGGGTGGAAGAATTAACCCCGGAGGAGATTTGCGAGGTGGTGAATTATGCTGATAGGATTCGTGATTAACCCCATTGCAGGGATGGGCGGGCGTGTGGGGCTAAAAGGAACAGATGAAGTTTTGGAAGAGGCAATAAAGAGGGGAGCAAAGCCCATAGCGGCAAAAAGAGCAAGGGAATTTCTAAAAAATTTGAAAGGAGATATTGAATTTATAACAGCATCTGGAAAAATGGGAGAAGATGTTCTAAAAGATTTCAATTTTCCATACAGGGTTGTGTATAAAGCTCCCAAAACCACGAGCGCAAAGGATACAAAGGAAGCAGTAGGGGAATTTATGAAGGAAAATGCAGAGCTCATTGTTTTTGTAGGCGGCGATGGAACTGCAAGGGATGTTGTAAAAGTTGCAGATTCAAAAATACCCGTTTTAGGTGTGCCCAGTGGTGTTAAAATGTACTCTTCAATCTTCGCAGTAAATCCTGAAAAAGCGGCAAAAGTCGTTATGAAATTTTTAGAGGGAGGAGCAAAATTAATGGATTCTGAAGTGCTAGACATTGATGAAAATGCTTACAGAAAAAATAAATTGAGAATAAAATTATTCGGCTATGCAAAAACTCCCTATGTGGAGGATTTAATTCAAAGCAGCAAGAGTGAGTATGTTGGTAGCGAGGAAGAAGAGGATAAGAGATGGCTCGCCGAGTTTTTCGTAGAGAATATTGAGAAGGACACTCTTTATCTTCTTGGTGCTGGAACCACTGTAGCTAAAATTGCAGAAGTTTTGGGCTTGGAGAAAACTCTTCTTGGCGTAGATGCACTCTACAATGGAAAAATAATTGCAAAGGACTTAAGCGAGAATGAGATTTTAGAATTGATTGAGAAATACCCAAAGGTAAAGATAGTCATCACGCCAATTGGCTCTCAAGGATTCATATTCGGGCGCGGTAACCAACAATTTAGTGAGAGAGTTTTAGAAAAGGTTGGAAAGGAAAACATTATAATCGTGGCTACTTCGAGAAAAATAAGAGAACTGAAAAAATTGAGAATTGATTTAGAAAATGCCCAAAAATTCAGGGGATATTACAAAGTGCTAGTGGGATATGGAAAATATAAATTGATGAAAGTTGAATAATTATTCTGTGCCCCTAATCTTCTTTCTGCTTATCTTCATCCCTGTTGGGGTTACCATCAAGAAATTCTTGCCAATCCCTGCAACATCTCCATTGACATCTTTGGCTATGCTCTTAAGCTCACTTATTATACGCCTCAAAGTCAGGTCATCGTTAGCTATGGATGTGTAATCCAATATCAAAATATCACCATTGTACACAAAATCAGAGAGATGCCTTAAATCTTCATACCTGTAAATCTCAGCTACTCTGACCATTGGCCCAGTGGCAGTTATCTCAACTCCAGTATCATACTCATTCAAATCTATATACTTTCTTGGCTGCGGTGTACCGAAACCCTCTGGCTTCAACCTCCTCTTTAGAAAACTTGGCATTTTAAACCACCTCTATAAGAGGGTAAGAATTTCAAGGAATAAAAATTTTTCCTCAATTATGCTTCCTTTTCCAATATTTTTCCTACAAGATGGCTCTTCTCATAATGCATTATGCGAACTATATATTCCTTTCCAATCTCAGCATCATCTAGCACCACGGGCTCATAATTGGAACTTCTCGCAAGGTATTTGCCCCTCTTCCCCTTTGATGGTACAATAACCCTGAGCTCTTTCCCAAGCATACTCTCAAACCTTTTATGCATATTTTCCATATGCAATGCAGCTAATTTTTGAGACCATTCTTTAACTTTATTCGTGCTAGGCCTCTTCCATTTATAAGCTGGAGTTTTGGGTCTTGGTGAGAATCTGGTTATGTTGAGAATCTCAGGTCTAATTTCCTTTATCAATTCCATCGTATTTTCAAAACTTTTATCATTCTCTCCAGGAAAGCCAACAATTATGTCGGTGGATAATGTCATCTCTGGAAATTTAGAACGAAATTCACTAACAATTTTAACAAAATCCTCAACCTTGTATCCCCTGTTCATCCTTTGCAAAATTTCATTATCTCCACTCTGCACTGGCAAATGTAAGAATTTGTAAACTTTGGGATTTGAGTAAGCATCAAGGAGCTCTGGTAGGATGCGCAATGTCTCTCGCGGCTCCATCATGCCCACACGAACATAGAATTTACCGGAAAGGGATGTAATGGAGTTAATTAATTCGGCAAGATTTGTGCCAATATCTCTTCCATATGCTGCGGTGTCTTGAGCACTTATGCGTATTTCCACAGCTCCTTGCTCTAATGCTTTCTTAACCAATTTTAAAATCCATTCTTTGCTCCTGCTCTTTACTCTACCCCTTGCAAGGCGGGTAATGCAATAGGTACATTGCCCCAAACATCCATTCGCTATTGGTATAGTTGCCACTGCATCCCAAATAAAAACTTCATCCATAGAGGACTTATTCAAATTTAGAATCTCATTAGCTCTTTCAAATTCCCATGTTGCAATGGGCACAACATCCATGTCCAATAGCTCCTTGCGAGCTGAGGGCAAGCATCCATAAACCACTATATTTTTCCCATATTTTTTCAATTCCCTAATTCTCCTCAGCATCCTATTCTCAGTGTGCTCTATGACCACACAAGTGCCAATGAGGATTACATCCGCCTCCTCTGGCCTGCTCACAATTTCTCCCATTGCTTGACCTAGCATATTCGTCTCTGCAATGTTCTGAGAGCAGCCATAGGCTTCAAGATAAACTTTCACGGAAGTAGCAAGAGAATTTAAAATAAAAAAATTGCTATGAGAAATTTAAAATACACTACATCCATATTCAAACTGTGATTCTCCCGTGCAGAAAAGAGAGTGTTGATAAGATAGCAGAATACGCAAAAAATGAATCGGTTGTGATGCCCACAGATACACTTTACGGGCTATGCATGAGCATTGAAGGAGACATAAAGAAGATTTACAAGCTGAAGGGGAGGAGCGTGGAGAAGAAGATCCCCGTGGGTGTTGCAAATGTTGAGATGATGAGGAAAATTGCAGAAATTACTCCAGAGGCAGAGAAATTAATAAGAGCGTTTATGCCCGGACCCTTAACTCTCGTGCTTAAAAATAAGGGGGTTAGATGGCTGGAGGATACTGTTGCAGTCAGAATACCTGCTCACACATTAACCATATATTTGATGGAGAAAATAGGACCGATTACGCTCACGAGTGCAAACATAAGTGGGGAGAAGGCTCCAAGCGTTATTGAAGACACGATGAAATTGGATGTAAAATACCGCGTGGATTGTGGAAGGTTGATGGGAAAGCCCTCTACAATAGTAAAGCTCGTGAATGGGGTAGAATTGATTAGGGAAGGAGCTATACCCATGGCATCAATAATAAAAGTTCTGGAGGAATAAGAATGAATTTAAAAAAGTACCTTGAAGCGGGAAAGATAGGAAAAGAAGCCCGCGAGTACGGAAAGGAGTTGATTAAAGAAGGAGTTTCATATTACGAGGTTGCAGAAAAGGTTGAAAAATATATAAGGGATGCTGGTGCAAAGCCCTCATTTCCAGTAAATCTATCTGTAAATAACATCGCGGCCCATTACTCGCCCATAAAAGGAGACAATAAGTATTTTCGGAAAGGCGATCTAGTAAAGCTAGACCTTGGTGCCCATGTGGATGGCTATATTTCCGATACTGCAGTAACTGTTGAGGTGGGCACAAATAAATGGGAAGAATTAATAGAAGCGTCTGCAGAGGCACTGAATAATGCAATAAAGGCCATAAGACCCGGCATACTCGTTTCTCAAATTGGAGAGGTCGTGGAAGAGACCATAAGGTTCTATGGATTCATACCCATAAAAAACCTAACGGGGCATGAGCTTGATGTTTATGTTCTTCATAAAGGTCTAAGTATACCAAACTACAACGATGGCTCTCGTGCAAAGCTCTTGCCGGGTATGGCATTTGCCATAGAGCCCTTTGCCACAAACGGAAGAGGATATGTGACCAATGGCCCTGGAGGGAATATATACATATTCAGAAAGACAAATAAATTAAAAGAGCCATATGCAAGCATGTTTGAAGAATTTAAAACTCTTCCATTCGCTGCAAGATGGTGCACAAAATACGATAATTATGAGAGTATCTTAAAAATGGGTTCTTTTATGGGCATACTTTATCATTTTCCAATATTAAAGGAGAAGAAGAAGGCAATGGTGGCTCAGACAGAGCATACAATTGTTCTAACCGAAGATGAGGTTATTGTGACTACTAGATGATCTAAGAAGACATTTCCCTAACCAGTTTATCATGCTCAAGCTCGTCATACATTATCTCCCTAACCTCTTTATGCATCTCCTTTGAGATATATACACAAGTTTCTAAAACCAAACTAGAGTAAACATACATATAAATTTCCTCTTGTGGCATTAGGCAATCTTTTAATTCTTTTCCATCACACCCTTTCCTTACTTTTTTCTCTATAGAATTTAGGTACTCTTCCATTCCTACACATCCTCTCTTGGCTCTAATTTTAAATTTCTTCTCAGCATTCTTGAGAATTTGTGAATAAATATAAGCATGTTTGAAAGAATCCTTGGCAATTTTTGATAAAGTTTTGGAATATTCTCCATATTTTTTACTAAGCTCCGTATAATACTCTCCAATAAGCTTTTCAAATTTTATGCCACAATAGAGCATATCCACTACAGGCCTCTCTAATCCCTTATAGCTCTGCTTTATCCTTCTTTTATCCTTTTCTTTAACCTTTGGAGATAGGGAAATATAGAGGGCGGATGAAGATATAACTACCCACCAAAGGGCCCAAAATATGTTAATTAGAACTGGATAAAGTAGAGAATGTGTGTAAAAAACTTTGGAAGAGCCGTATGCTACAGAAAAAATAAGGATGACAATAACTGATAAGAAATACCAAGCGTACTTTTTATCTTTCTTTTCTTTATTCTTAGGAGTAACACTAAAAGATTTCTTTCTTCTAAATAACCACTGGAAAAAGGCTAGCATAGCTGGATAAAGAGCTATAAACTGGATACCTTGATGATAAATGTACTCTCTAAGTCCGTACCCATACCTTCTCATAGATGTTATGTAAAATATTAAGGATAGAGTGAATATAGAGCCATAAACTCCCAAATACAATAAGGGATGCACCCCTATGAAGTATATTCCAAAAATTAAAAAGAGAATTGGAGCTAGGATATCCACCAAACTCAAAATTCCCACATGCGTCCAGTAAAACACTCCATTTAGGTAATCAAGTATTTGAACAAAAGACATCTTGGCATTCAGCAATTTTCTGAGAGTTTGAAATCCTCCATAGGCCCATCTGTTTTGCTGAATCCAGTATGCCCTTATATTTTCTGGCGCCTCCCCATGCCATACGAGAGGTAAATCAAGGTACTGGCTCTTATAACCACGCTCGTGCAAGAGAAGTGAGGTATAAATATCCTCTGTAACTGTCTTCTCATACAATCCTCCAATTTCTTTCAAAGCTTTTATTCTGTATATCGTTCCACTTCCCAAGCTAAATGCACTCTGGTTCATATGCCTAGCTCTCATAATTGTACGCAAGAAAGGTATGAGTTGAATATAAGCGGATAACGAAACTATAGAATTCACTCTAGAATAGTATTGGGGTACTTGCACAAACACAACTTTTTCATCCTTGAAAAATCCAAGTGTGTATTTAAAGAAAGAGGGAAAGGGCCTTTGATCAGCATCCAATATTGTAAGAAAATCGTATTCATCTCCATATTTCTCAAGCCATGCATTAATAGCTCCTGCCTTAAACCCCATCCTCTTATCTCCCCTAAATATCTGAAATCCATACTCCTTTGCATATTTATCCAATTCTTTCCTTATTTTCTCATCTGTAGAGTCATCCAACACAAACACCGCTGTTGGAGCTGCCATCTTTGCGGCAATTGCTGTTTGAACTACTCTCCAAGGATCCTCGTTGTACACTGGAATTACCACGGCAACCTTACCCTTAACTTCCGGTATATTTTCAAGGTAGTTCCTTAAGAACTCATCATAATTTTTCCCTTTTTTCCAGTAAAAAAGAAAGAGGGCTGAGAAGAAAAGGGAGATAACTACATCCAATATTACAAAATACCCAAATATCACAGCAGGATTTCTCAATCCCACTAAATAAATTACCAAAATACTAAGCAACGCAGGAGTCAGAAATATGAGCACATTCTTAGCTCTCATTTAAATTGAATAGTGCATTATAAAACTTAAATATTTTCTAAGTTCAGCAAAAAACTTATTAACTTCAAGAACTCATAGGCGCTTATGCTTGACATACTCACAAAGATCAGCATTAGAAATGTGCCTCAAGAGCTTGGTATGCCTGTTATAAAAAATGCTGTTCCTGTGCCTTTCTCTCCCAAGAATTTTCATTCTTTAGAACCCGTGGAAGGGAAGAGAATTGGTTTTGTAGATGGGGGAAATAATACAATTTATCTCTCTCCGGGGCAGGCAATTTATATGCTCCGCCTCTACTACTCTATATTTTCAAATGGGCATAAGGAAGAGTACGGAAGGTACACATACATAGTTGATGCTTACACAAATTTAGGCGAAGATGCATTTGAACTAACAATTTACGATGTGGACAATTCTGGAATTTTTCCGGAGAAGATGAAGATAGGAATGGATGAAATTGATGAGAGAGATAAGATAAAAGCGGTGGGAGCTTATCTCCGTAGAATGGGTGAATGGCTCCTATCTGCAAAGATTATTCACAAATGCGATATCCTCGTTAGAGATGGCTCCCTGCAAACGGGAGAAAAAAGAGAGTATGAGTATGCAAACAAACTTTTTGAGAGTGCAGAGGGAAAAATCATTGTGGGATTTTCAAAAACCTGCTCTCTTCTAACCTCTCGCGGTTATTCCCTAATTGCCTCCATTCACTATTTGGCAGAGAAGAATGGAATAAAAGCGCCTTGGTACTATCATCCAATTGCAAAAGGAATAAGCACAATAAAGGGAGATATGTTTGCAGTAAAGCTTCACCCATTTAGCGAGTATGCTTTCCGTGTTGAGGTATATCCTGAAAAAGATGCTGCCTTAGCATTAGGCTCTCTCATACTCTTTGCAAACGATCCCATTATGACGGGATATCCCTATGGATTACTTGATGCTGACATAAATGCAAGAATAAGCGATGAGGAGGCAAAGACATACAGGCAGGTTATTTACAACCATGCCGATTCCTTTACTATTATGCAAGCTCGTGCTCTAGATACCCATGATGCAATTAGCGAGGTGAAATAAGATGGTTGGACAGATTATAGGTGGAAATTATGGAGAAATACTCATAAGGCAGAAAAATGGAGAAAGAATTGAGCTTGGAGAATTGCTAGTGGCTGATGATATACTGCTTCAAGTTGTAGATTTGGAATATGGAAGTTTAATGGAAGGAAGAGACCTAGCTAGGATGAGTGGTATGCAGCTTGAAGGATATGGTGCTACGGAAATCCATGAGAAAGAAGTGAGAAACTTCATACTTGTTCGTGCCAAGCCCCTATTTGATTTGAATAAAAAAGGCATACCAAAGCACCTTCCAGAGTTCTTCAAGATATTGAGGAGAGCAAATGCGGAGGATTTTGATTTCTTGGAAAAGCCTGATAATCCAATGTATCTTGGAAAGATAAGAAGTGGCTCTAAGGTTTTAGATGTTCCCGTTTACCTTGATGGAAAGAAAGTGCTAACGCATCACATTTTAATTCCAGCAACCACAGGTAGGGGAAAGAGTAATCTCGTAAAGGTTATACTCTGGAGCCTTGTAGACAAAGATTATGCTGGTATCCTTGTTTTAGATGCTCATAACGAGTACTACTCTTACAAAATAAACGGGAGAAATTACGGGCTCAAGGAGCATCCTGAAGCGAAGGGAAATGTGATATATTACTCCATTAACCCGCCCCTTGGCGAGAGGGCACTCAAGATAAATATAAAACTTGTTAAGCCATGGCATTTAAAGGAAATTGTGGAATTTACACCCGCCCAGGAGGATGCTTTATATCTATTTTACAAAGAGTGGGGCGATGAGTGGATAAGAATGCTATTCTCCGAGGAGCAAATTCAAGGGGTAAGTGAGACAACTAGGGCTGTAATTCAGAGAAAGATTAAGGTTGCACTTGAGATTGATGTAAATAATTATGGTGGGTTATACGAGAGAGGAAAGATATTCTCAATAAGTGAGGGAGAGAGCACAATAAAAGATATATGCAATTATCTTGAAGATGGAAAGATTGTAATTGTAGATACTTCCTCGCTATCGCAGAATCTTGAAATTCTAATATCAAGTATGATAATGAACGAGGTATTCGCAAGGTACAAGAGGTACAAAGAGAATGGAGAGTTGGATAACAAGCCAGTTATATCGGTTGTTATAGAAGAAGCCCCGAGAGTTCTAGGTGAGGGAAAAAGCACGATATTTGGCACAATTGCAAGAGAAGGAAGAAAGTTCAAGATTGGAATAATAGCAATAACCCAGCTCTCATCGGTCATACCCCGCGAAATTCTAGCAAATCTAAACACTAAAATTATATTGGGCAACGAGATGAGTTCTGAGAGAAAGGCAGTTATAAGCTCTGCAGCTCAGGATCTAAGCAAGGACGATAAGATGATTGCCTCCTTGGATAGGGGTGAAGCAATAGTTAGCAGCATCTTTACAAAATTCGCCATACCAATTCAGATAGAGAAATTTGAAGAGCTTGTGGATAGAGAGAGAAAAGATAAAAAATCCAAGCCCCTAAGATTTTTCGGATAATTTATTTATACCCATTTTCGTTTCTTGCCCTATGAATGAGAGAACAGAGCTAGTACTAATCGCAAGTATTGTTATCATAATTGT
>WAKY01000051.1 GCA_015523135.1 Candidatus Aciduliprofundum sp. | reverse complement strand
TTCCCAATTTTTTGAGGTGTCCCATTCCAACGCTAACAATATTTTTCGGGAAAATGCGAAAGAGCTCTTTTATCTCAATCTCACCCCTTTCTTTGAGAACTTCATAAATTTGCACTTCGGGCAAGTCCTCATCCCTGTTGAGGCAGTATTCCACCTCCAGCTTCTCCTTGAGCTTCACAAGCCCCTTTACCTTGAGCCAAGAGAGTGCATTCATAACCTCAACTAATTGGGAGAATTTGCCAAGTTTCATAATTTCATCAACACTCAAAACTTCCTTGCCTGAGTTGAACATAGCCAATAGAACTCTCTTCTCTAGATTGCTGAGCTCCATACTTGGTATATAGGCAACTTCTTTAAATAATTTGCAATATACATACGTATGCAATTATTTGGAACTGCAGGTATAAGGGGGATAACAAACAAGGATATCACCCCTGAGCTCGCATTAAAGATTGCCCAAGCGTATGGTTCTGTATTCACAGGAGATATAGCAGTTGCGAGGGACACTAGGTACGGAGCTGAAATGATTGAGCGTGCTGTAGTGGCAGGATTGCAGAGCACTGGAAACAATGTACATCTTTTAGGCATCATACCATTGCCCATATTCGCAAGATTCGTATCTGATTTTATGGATGGTGGCATAATAGTAACGGGCTCTCACACTCCACCACAGATAATGGGTATAGTTCCCGTGGATGAGCTTGGAAGGGATATTTACTGGGATAAGGCAGATGATATTGAAAAAATATACAAGAATGGCAAGGGAAAAATTGCTGCTTGGGACAAAATAGAGGATACAATCTACGAGGATGCAGTGGAGCATTATATGAAATTCATTGAGCCCAAGGCAAAAAATTTATCAGGATTCAAAATAATTGTGGATCCTGCAAATGGCTCGGGAGCAGGGATAATTGATGGGATTTTTGAGAATTTAGGAATGGATGTTTACTGCATTCATTGCGATAGAAGGCATATCCCTGAGAGGCCGTCTGAGCCAAGAAGGGAAACACTGCAAGAACTGCAAAAATTATCCCCTAATTTTGATATTGGAATTGGCACCGATGTTGATGCAGACCGTGTTCTTTTTGCATCGCAAGGTGAAGTATTCTCAGAGGATACCATAGGCGCTATATTTGCAAAATTTTTCGCAAGAGAGAAGATGGTCACGCCTATAAACTCATCCTCTTTAATTGAATATGTGGCAAGGGAAAATGGGTTTGAAGTCATCTATTGCCCAGTTGGGCCCCCAGAGATAGCAGAGCATATTTTACGTTATAATGCCTCATACGGATACGAAGAAACAGGAAAGTACATATTTCCACCAGATACTCTATGGGGAGATTCTATCCTCTCCACCATAAATATCCTAAAAATAATTGACTCTCAAGGAAAGAGCTTGAAAGAGTTGGCAAATGAGTTCCCCAAATACTACCAAATAAAAGAGAAAATTGCTGTGGATAGAGAAAAAAAGAGAGAAATCGTGGATAAAATAGGGGAAATGCTTGCAAAGAATATGCTCGAAGGGGCAAAGAATATAGTTAGGGTAGATGGTGTGAAGATAATTTACGAGGATTCTTGGCTATTGATTCGTGCTTCTGGCACAGAAGATGTTATTCGTATATTTTCCGATGCACCGAGTATGGAAAAAGCTAAAGAATTGGTAGAGTTTGGAAAAAGCTTAGTTAAGAGTTTCATTTAGAGCCAGCGAGGGTGAAATAGGCTAGCAAGGCATCCAATTGAATCCTCTCATTTGCACCCTCAACTATTCTGAACTCTATCTCTCCCGTTTTATCTAATAGCTCAACCTTCAATCTATCATCTATGGGCAAATCGTAAATAACACGATGAATCTGCTTTATAACATCCTCTCCAGATAGGCCAAGCTCAACGAGCAACTTGTTCAATTTATTCCTCGCCTCTATAAAATCTCCTCCAAGGGCTTTCTTAAGGACATCCTCAACATCTTCCCTCTTTGCTAAGCCTGTGGCCTTGTAAACTATGCTCTCATCAATGGTATCCGATATTGCCGCTGACATTTGAAGTATGTTTATGGCTTTTCTCATATCTCCCCCGCAAATATAAACAATGGCATTTAGGGCATCTTCCGTCACCTTTTTACCCTCATTATCCGCTATGTACTTCAACCTCTTTTTTATATCCTCAGCTTTGAGCGGAGTGAAACGGAATACGGCACATCTTGATTGTATTGGCTCAATTATTTTTGATGAATAATTGCAAGATAATATGAATCTGCAGGTGCGAGAGTACATCTCCATGGTGCGACGGAGAGCTGCCT
>WAKY01000050.1 GCA_015523135.1 Candidatus Aciduliprofundum sp. | reverse complement strand
TTACCAGAGGGCAATCCATAGGGAGTGTGCACCTTTATGCTTTCCTTCGGATTGAAAACTCCATAGACTCCAGAGCCACCAATTATTCCAACACGAGGCATTAAATCACCCGAAAAGAGTATGTAGTTCAAAGATAAAAAAATAATGGATTTATCCTTCCATTTCTATTTTTTCCTCAATCTCCCTAATCTTCTCCTTTTCTACCTCATCTTCATGTTCTTTATCTCCACGCTTACCCTTTATCCTGTGGGATAAATTTTTTATTACCTCATCAGGACCGTAGCAAACAATGATATCCCCTGGTTTAATTACCACATCACCCCTGGGAGCACCTATAAAAAGATCTTTTTCTTTGATTTTTCTGTGTATACCTAACACAAGAACGCCTTCCTCATTGAGCTTGAGATCTTTTAAATTTTTATTGGCTAACCAGCTATTTCTTCTTACTTTAAATTGCCCAATTGTATATCCTTTAGATAAACCTAGAAGAAGTTCGTAGTCGTAAACATGAAGCTTTGTGAATTTTTTAAGAGCTTTCTTTATTATATATCTCAGGCCCTTATCCACAAGTTTTGAGCGAGAGAAAAGAAACAAAATAAAGAGACCTATAGAGAGATAGAGAAGACTGTATAAACTTTCCTCGGCAGTTTTACCAACAAAACTCAAAAATAGCATAGCTATTGCAGATGCAATACCGGCACTGCCCACAAACATTAGAATACGAATAATTTTCCGCCTTACTGGATGTGAGACTACATACTCAGATTCGCTAGTAGTGAAACCAACACCTGTGTAGGCAGATTGCGCCTGGAATGCAGCTATTTCCCTAGACAAGCCCGTCATTTCAAGGGCCACAGCCCCTATTCTCACAAACAGAATAGAGAAAAGAATGACAAGGAGAAGAGAGATTAAAGCTAGCATATTTACCTTATTTATAGCAAAAAATATAAAGGTTTCTTAGAATTTCAAAAAGTTTCTAATTACAACCTCAAAGATTTTCTAGTAAGCACACACTTCAAGTATAAACATACCTAGCTTCTAAAAATATTAATTATTTTTATTCTTGGCATAATCTTAAAATAATAATAAATAAATATTTAAATTATTCAAGAAGCTTTTTCTTCAAGTATGGTACCCAAACTGTTTCTATTATCACAGAAAGGAGAACTGTTATAATAGTAGCGCTTAGTATGATCTCTCCCCATTGAATCAATTGAGTGTTATTATAAGTTATACCCAGCATCAAAGGCATACTTGCAAGAGCCGAGGGCACAACACCACGCGGCCCCTCAAGAGAAATGAACAGATACTTCTTGAATTTCCATTTGGGAAGAATAACTAACGTTGCCACGGGTCTAGCTACGAACACGATGAAAAGAGCGATGAGAGTACCATAAAGAAGCATTGTGGGTGTTATTATATAGATATTCAAGCTTGCGCCTAGAAGTACAAATATGAATATGGTTCCAAGCATAGCAAGAATATCATTAAAATGCATATGCCATCTCACAGCATACTGGATTTCAGGAGAGTTATCATGAAAGAAATCATCATGATTGCCTAGCAAAATACCTATCACACTGGCAACCAAAAATCCTGAAGCACCGACTACTTCTCCAACAACAAAGCCTCCAAATGCTAAAGCTAGTGCTAAAATTTCTACATAAGGTGATTTTCTAATTTTCAATTTTTTTATTGCTTCATATCCAGCCCAAGCCACTATAGCACCTATAAATATAGACATTCCAATTTGATAAAGAAAATAAAGAATAGTTGCAGGATAGAGAGTTACATACTCTGCAAGTTTTTCCACAGGCTGAGCACTTGGAGCTTGGGGTACAACAAAAACAAGGGCTAAAGAGGTAAGGACTATACCGAGTGGATCGTTAAAAATTGATTCTGTGACAATAACTGTTTCTATATCACTATCCACATGATGCTGCTTGAAAAGAGGTATTAAAGTTGCAGGATCTGTTGCAGATATAATTGCACCAAATAGAAAACCTACAGCAAGTGGAAGATGAAACAAGAGAGAAAAGGCAAATCCAGCCAAAACTGCAGTTATTAAAAGGCCTACTGTGTCAAGAAGAGCAATAGTAGTAAAATTCTTCATCAATAGAGAACGCCAAAGATGATATCCTTCTGCAAAGAGTATAATAAAAAGACCAAAAACTCGAACATATTCAAACATAGCTAATGCCATTTTTCTATCGATAATTCCAAATATTGGTCCTGCTAGGATTCCAAAGATAATTAGTATAGGTATGTAGGATATTTTTGTTCTTCTACTGATTAGAAGAGCAAACATTCCGAGTAAAAGAATAATGAGTACTGTGTATGCAACTATATCCACGCCAGAATGCAGTACCATTGAAATATTGAAATCCAAAGATACCACCAAACAACGATATCTCTAGTGAATATATATAAATATCTCAACCGAATATTATTTAAGTTTCATATCATTTTAAGGAAGTATGAAAATAATTATTGGTATTACTGGTGCCTCGGGGAGTATTCTAGGCATAAGGCTTCTAGAAAATTTAAAGGATCATAAGGTTTCTCTAATTATCTCTGAAAATGCAAAAAAGGTTATGGCCTATGAAACAAATTACAAAGAAGAAGATATTAGAAAACTAACATCAAAAGTTTATAACAATAATGAAATGGATGCGGATATTGCCTCTGGTACCACCAAATTTGATGCATTAGTTATAATTCCATGCTCAACAAGTACCCTATCTAAAATCGCTTGTGGCATAGCGGATAATCTCATAACCCGTGTTGCTTCTGTGGCTCTGAAGGAGGGGAGAAAGATAATCTTAGTTCCTCGAGAAACTCCCCTGAGCTCAATAGTTCTTGAAAATATGCTCAAGCTCTCAAAGATGGGTGTGAAAATCGTAGTACCTGTGCCTGCGTTCTATTTAAAGCCAAAAAATATGGAAGATATAGTAAATTATATTGTAGGCAAGATTTTAGACTCTTTGGGAATAGAGCACAATCTTTACAAGCCCTATTCTCCTCAGTAATCTATCTCTCTCTTTTCTTTCATCTCCTCGTACATTTTCCAAGTTAGCACAGGTTTTCTGTTTGCTAGGACATCATCCACTCTTCGAATGGATGTGTTATGGGGAGCCTCGTGCAAAAGCTCTGGAGCCTCATCCGCCTCCTTCGCAATTTTTATCATTATCTCTGCAAATCTATCCAGATTCTCCTTGCTCTCCGTTTCTGTGGGCTCAATCATCAGAGCCTCATGCACTATGAGTGGAAAATAAACGGTTGGAGCGTGCACTCCAAAATCTAATAGTCTTTTTGCCACATCTAGAGCAGTGGCGTTCTTGGGCCTGACCACAAATTCATGCTTTCTTAGATCCTTGTAGGGAAGCTCGTAATGTTCTCTTACTTTTTCCTTTAAATAATTTGAATTAACCACCGCGCGTATGGCTGCGTTTTTCAATCCTTCTCCTCCCAGTCTCTTTATGTAGGCCCAGGCTTTTACCAGAACTCCAAAGTTTCCATAGAAACTGCGCACCTTCCCTATAGTATGCTTTACATTGTAGTCTAAGAAATACTTCTCCCCATCGTAATTCACAATAGGAACAGGTAAGAAATCCACAAGCTCTCCACGAACGCCAACGGGCCCAGAACCTGGTCCACCACCACCATGGGGCGTGGAGAAGGTTTTGTGCAGATTCAGATGCACTATATCAAATCCCATTACACCCGGTGAGGTTATACCCATGATAGCATTGAGATTTGCACCATCGTAGTAGAGCAACGCTCCGTTTTTGTGCATTATCTTCGCAATTTCCAATATATCCTCCTCAAATATTCCAAGGGTATTTGGATTAGTTATCATGAATGCAGCTGTTGATTCATCCGTGGCGGCTTCTAAAGCTTCTAAATCAACCATTCCCTTCTCATTTGATGGAATCTCAATCACATTGAACCCGGCCATGGCCGCACTGGCAGGATTTGTTCCATGGGCTGAATCGGGAACGAGAACGTTGCGCCTCTTTTCTAATTCTCCCTTAAACTCGTGATAGGCTCTAACAAGAAGCATACCTGTAAATTCCCCATGGGCTCCGGCTGCAGGCTGCAGTGTAAAGGCATCCATATCCGTTATTTCCTTTAGCATCTCTTGCAATTCGTACATGATTTGCAATGCCCCCTGGACCGTGCTCTCATCTTGATAAGGGTGTAGATAGAGAAACATCCTTGCAATCTCCTCGTTGAGCTTGGGGTTGTATTTCATGGTGCAAGATCCCAGGGGGTATGTGTTGATATCCACCCCGTAATTCATCTGTGAGAGCCTGGTATAATGGCGCACAACCTCGTATTCTGGTATGTTGGGCAGATCCAGTTTCTCTCTTTTCAATGCCTCAGGCACTTCTACTTCTATCTCTACATCATTCTCGCTGTGCATCTCCTTAAGCAATGGCTCATCGTACCTCGCCTGCCTGTACATTTAGAGCACCTCCTTCAAAGCCTCTACCAATTTTCGCATATCTTCCTCCTCGTGCATCTCTGTAGTGCAGAGAAGCATAGCGTGCCCAATTCCCCTGAAACAGCCCTCGTTTATAGGATAGCCACCCTGCACACCCTTGGCAATAAGTGCTTTATTAACAAGATGCGGATTCTTGGGCAAATCGAGCAGGAATTCGTTAAAATGGGGAGCATCGAAATGAGGAGCGTCAAATCCTTCACCCTTGAGCATATGCATTAATTTCTTTGCATTCTCCATATTCTTTTTCGCCACTTTCCTCAATCCATTAGAGCCTAGATATGCGAGGTACAGAGTGCTCATAAGCGCGCACAGGGCTTCGTTAGAGCATATGTTGCTCGTTGCCTTTCCACGGCGAATATGCTGCTCTCTGGTTTGCAATGTCATTGTAAATGCTCTTCTTCCCTCAGCGTCCTTGGTCATTCCTATGAGCCTGCCCGGCATCTTGCGCACATACTTCATTTTAGTGGCAAATATACCTAAAAGAGGCCCGCCAAAGCTTATTGGATTGCCCAAGATTTGGCCCTCGCCTATGACTATATCCGCACCGTACTCTCCTGGAGGCTTGAGCACTCCTAGGGATATGGGATTCACACCCACTATCAGTATAGAATCTCCAACGATCTCTCTTAGATGTACAACATTCTCATCAATTATCCCGAAAAAGTTCGGATTCTCAGCATATACAGCTGCAGTATCCTTCGTGATTAGAGAAGATAATGCATCCAGATCCACCATACCTCTCTCATTAAGTGGATACTTTTTGATCTTCATCCCCAATCCCGCTATGTAATTTTTCAGCACGCTCTCCTTCTCCCAGTGCAGGTTCTCTGGCACAAGAATCTCCTTTCTTCTGTTTATCCTATTCGCCATTCTTGCAGCCTCACCAAGGGAGGTGGAGGCATCGTACATGGAGGAGTTGGCCACATCCATGCC
>WAKY01000049.1 GCA_015523135.1 Candidatus Aciduliprofundum sp. | reverse complement strand
TCAATTTCTCTTGATTCTTTTTCTTCTCTTCAAGCCAAACTGAGAGTTGAGCGGAGTTATCTTGAGTTTTGATATTCCTTATATCTTCAATTAGTCTATCCAATTCATCCCTTATGGCATTTAATCTCCTCTCAATCTCTTCCTTCTCATCCCTAGCTTCTCTCAATTTTTTACCGATTTCATCCAGATTTCCCATGCTTACCTTCTTCCTGTGCTCAACAGAGCCACCAACCATGGCTCCACTTGCCTCTATGAGCTGGCCGTCTAGAGTAACAAGACGCACACCACCCATTAACCTCCTTGCATTATCCAAGTTATCCACTATAATCGTATCACCAAAAACATACCAGAATGCTGCTTCAAACTTGGGATCAAATTTTATTAAGTCCATGGCAAAACCTATGGCATGGGCGTCCCGAGAAGCTAAAATTGCCTTCCCTCTAGGCCTTCCACGGAGCATCTTGTTTAAGGGCAAAAATATTGCCCTGCCCAACTTATTTCTCTTTAAGAACTCTATGGCTCTAGCCGCGGATTCATCATCCTCACAAACTATACTCATAATCCTATTTCCTGCAGCTACTTCTATGGCAAGAGCATATTTATCATCCACATTTCCAAGCTCGGATATAGTTCCATATATGCCCTTCAACTCTCCTCTATCCCTAGCTGCTAAAACGGCCATAACTGCTCTGCTAAGAGAATCTTGACTGCTCTCCATTCTAGCTTTAATCCTCTCGTATTCAATGCTCAACTCTTTAACTTCTTTCTCCTTCTCTTTTAACTCTTTTGATAATTTAGTTTCCTCATTTCTGAGCTCATAATACTTCTTTTCAAGAGTTTTTCTTTTCTTTTCTACATCCTTGTTCTCGTCCTTAAACTGAGAGATTCTCCATTCTGCATCCTTTATAGCCGCTTCAACATCTTTCATACTCTCTTCCTTAGCAGCAATATCTCCCTTAATCCTGCTTATATTGCTCAAGACCTTATTTTCTTCCTCCACCTTAACAGCATATTCATTCCTAAGTTTCTTGAGATCTTCTTGAATCTCCAATGCTCTCTTTTGCAATTCTCTGAACTTCTCATTGGCATTTCCAAGATTTCTCTCTTTATCATCCAATTCTCTAGCCTTACTCTCATACTCTTTCTTTATGGTTTCTCTCTTCTCTTTAAGAGCTTTGAGTTCCTCATTCTTATCCTTCAACTCCTTTCTTATTTGAGAGAGTTGCTCATTCCATTCTTTTATCTTCTCCTCATACTCCTGAATTCTGTCTTCCTTGTTCTCCTTCTTCATCTTCTCTTCAGCATATTTTATCTTGAGCTCCTCAATTTTATTCTTCATCTCCACGATTTCTCCGCTGCCCATGGCACGAATCTTGTTATCCACCTCTTCAATCTTTTTCTTTATCTCCTCTTCCTCTTTTTCCTTATCTTCTATATCTTTTTGCAAGGATTCAATAGCATTTTCAATCTCTTTCATTTGAGAATTGTAAGAGTTAATGGAATTTTCTGCATTTTTCATATTTAAATACGCAATCTTAGCCTTTGTTTCCTTTAATTCCTCCTCCAGCTCCTTGTACCTCAAAGCCTCTTTTCTATCCTTCTCAAGCTTCTCCATATTCCTCTTTATCTCATCAAGCCTTGCTTCAATTCTTCCCATATTCTCCTCAGTTATCTTCTTCTTATCCTCAGCTTTATTTATCTCATTATCAAATTTTGTTATACCAGCAATATCATCTAAGATTGTTCTACGCTCAGCAGGAGTCATTTCTACTATGCGAGTAACATCCCCCTGCTGAACAAAGTTATAGCCGTCAGCCTCAATTTTAGCATGGATGAGAATTGAGTTGAAATCCTGCAACCTGGCCTGCTCATCATTTATATAAAAATAGCTATTGTATCCAAGCTCGTTGTTTGCCCTCTTTATGTACCTCGTAAGCTTTACCTCATCCTCATCCAAGGGCAAAACGCGATCCCTGTTATCAAAGATCAAACTCACACGACAATAATCTGCAGGTCTGCCATTTTTACCCCCATTGTAAATTAAATCCGCCAATCTTTGCGCTCTTATCTTCTTGGAAGATTTAGGACCCAAAACGAAGAGGATTGCATCGGTTATATTACTCTTCCCACTTCCATTGGGACCACTGATGGCCGTAAATCCCTCTCTAAACTCTAACCTAGTCTTCCTTCCGAAAGATTTGAAATTTTCAAGCTCAATGGCTTTAAGATACATCCCATCACCTTCTGGCATACATTTTGTCTGACATGATAATGTTACATGTCAGCACCATGACAGATAACATATTCATAGTATTTAAACCTTTTTATGTTCTTTTTCTTTCTTCTATTTAATTTTTGTAATTTTTTCACAAAAACTTTAAATACTTCTATGTCATATGATTGTCTGACAATAGTCATATGGTGGTAAAAATGGGAAAATATCCTTATAGCTTTGGTGAAGCCGTAATATATTCTGGCGTTCTTCTAATTACTCTGTGGTGGATCCCTGTTCTTGGGCCTATAATAATAGGATACATCACCGGAAGGAAATCTGGGGGACCTTTAAAAGGCCTGTTTGCAATGGCAATTCCCATCTTTCTTTACTTAATGTTCCTGCAAGCAATACAAACAGGATTGATAAATATACCTCAAAATGTCAATTCTTACATTCATGGTGCTATATTAACAACCACTGTAGCACTTCCATTTGCAAATTATTTTGAAAACACAATTAATATAGCCACTAATGTTGGATTGCATATTGAAAATTATCTTTACTATGCACCTCCCTCATTTTTTATCATGCTTTCCTTCGCTTTTATTGGAGGGGCCGTTAGTAGGCAGATAATACTCGAAAAAGGTATATATCCAGAGAGAAAAGAGAAAGTAAAGGAAGAGCCCAAAGAGGAAGAAATAGTTCCAAGAAGAGCACCTGTGCCATATAATCCGTATCCCGAATATGCTCAACAGCCAAGTCCACAAATGTACGGTCCACAAAATCAGCCAAATCCATACATGCAACCGTATAACGCATATCCAACTCCTCAGATGCAGCAGGGATACTACCCACATCATGCACAGCCACGAGCTACTCAAGCCTACTATGCACAACCACAGTACAGCGAAAATGAAATGGATGCATATCCAAACGAGGACTCCTTGCCCATTCATCCATCAAAGCCAAAGAGGAGGAGAACAAAGAGAAAAAAGATAAGAGAATTTAAAGATGAAGGGAATAGCAAATTCGTTGTACATCCAATGGACACGAAGAAGGAAATAGCAATAAAGAAAAAAAGAATAAATAACGAGCATTCAATAGCATTTCTATGATATTTGCAGGAATAGACCCTGCTGCCAGGGAGAGAAACATAACTGGGATTGCAATAATTAATGAGGGAAGAATAGAGATATACAGCGCTCATAGAGATGATGAAATCATTAAGAAAATTGAAAAGTATGAACCAAGCATAGTAGCAATAGACGCCCCTATGAGCTTAGAAGATAGAAATGTGGATATTTATCTCCGAAAATATGGAGCTTTGAGCTTAAAGATTCCAGCTATGCAAGAGCTTGCAAAGAGGGGGATGAGAATAAAAAGAATTTTAGAAAATAAATACAAAGTTATAGAAGTTTTTCCCACAGCAACTGCTAAAATCCTTGGATTCTATGATATGAAGAAAAAGAATATGCTTTCATATTTTGGCGAGAAATTTGATATTGCAAAGGTGAGAAACGAGCACGAAGTGGATGCAATTATAGCTGCATACACTGCTTTTCTATATGCCAAAGGAGAATGTGTTGAGATGGAGGGTGTTGTTTTTCCAAGAGAAAAATAAAGAAAAAATTCATCCTATGGCATACACATAATTGATCCCGTAAGATGGGAAGTAATAGTAGCACGCATCGACATATATAGTGTCGGGGCCAATCACAGGAGCACTTATATATGTCCATGTTCGGTTCAAGCCCACCTGCCAAAGAGCAGATCCCTGGGAGTTCAAAGCCACTATTTTAAGCCGCTCACTAGATGACATCACATGATACTTGCTAAAAGTTGCGTATATATATCCATCCTCGTAGTTGGTATATAACCTCAGCCATCTGCATAAAGCATGCATCAAACCATACCAAGTTTATATGAGCGTTCATATTACTAAATGCCGTTTTGAGTTCATTCATAT
>WAKY01000048.1 GCA_015523135.1 Candidatus Aciduliprofundum sp. | reverse complement strand
TCTTGGAAATTCTTGCACTATTGAGTCAATATCCTCCCTAGATGCAATTTCCGCAAATTTTAAAGCTGCATAGATGGCATCGGGAGTATAACGCCAAGAGGCAAATATCTGCGTACCGCTATTCTCACCGCCAAATTCAATGCCCTTCTCTCTCATAACCCTTGAAACATTTGCATCTCCAACCTTGCATCTCACAACCTCTGCAAAATTCTCTAAGAGTTTAGAAGAATCCACTGGAGCTACAATTCTCTTGTATCCAAGAACTTTGGTAAAAATGGCAAGAATTTGATCCCCGCTAAGATAATTACCCGAGGGGGTTATGGCTAAAAACCTGTCCGCATCGCCATCATGCGCTATTCCCAAATCAGCTTTCTTCGCCAAAACCATCTTTTTCAAATCTATCAGATTTTCTTCGCTTGGCTCGCTCGGATGCCCTGGAAAAAGCCCCGATGGGTGGCAATTTAGAGTAGTAACCTTGGCTCCCAAATCTCTAAAAATGAAAGGAGTTAAAACACTTCCAGCACCGTTAGAGCAATCTATTACAACATTCAAATCCATAGCTCTAAATTCTTTTAGCAATGCTTCTCTATACTCCTCCAACATATTCTCTTCAAAGAATTTTCCAACTTTGTCCCATTTTGCAATATTCCTTCTTTGAAGCTTTGCAATTTGCTCGTCACTGAATGCAGAGCCATCGGGATTCCAAAATTTTATCCCATTGTACTCTGGGGGATTATGGGAAGCGGTTACCATCACTCCTGCATCATGATTCTTAGTCGCATAAGCAAGGCTAGGAGTGGGAATTTTTCCACCATAATAAACGGATGCCCCTGAAGCCATAATAGCCCCTGCAATTAAAGAAACTATAGAATCAGAAGTTACACGAAAATCTGAGGCAAGGGCAATATTATCGTACTCATTGCCCAAACTTATCCCAAGCTGATATGCTAGATTTAACAACTCTTCACTCCATTTCATTCTAATCCCGGAGGAGCCTGAAAATTTCATAGATGTGAAGGTTTATGTAGCTATAAAAATTTTATGGAATATTGCAATTAGCATCTATGGATCTAAGCCCTCTGGAAATTTACATAATACTTCACCTAAAAAGGGCAAATGTTGAGTATGCGAAGATGATTATGAAGCTTACAAATGTTGATTTAGAGAAAATAGAAAATGCCATAACTTCTCTGGAGAAAAAGGGGCTAGTGGAGAGAGATTCTGGAAGTGCAATAAAGAGAACAAAGGCAAGGTTCAAAAGGGCTAAGGAAGTACACAAGCATCACTCTTACTATCATCTCTCAAAAGATGGTTCTTTGTTAGCAAGAAAAATAAATGAAGAATTCTTAGAAAACTACTTTAATTCTATCCTCGGCTCAAATGGATTCAAATTATTAAAAGCCCTACTCTCAGAGAACTTTGATGAAGCTTGCAAACACATAAAAATAGATTGCGATATGGTTAGGGAATTTTTGATAAGAGAGAATTTTATCACGCCCTCTGGAAACAAAACAAAATTTCTGAGCTTATTCTTCTCATTCCTCTAGCTCTAAATTATTCCACCGTGACACTCTTGGCAAGATTTCTAGGCTTATCTATCTCCCTTCCAAGCAATTTCGCAGTATTATAAGCTAGAAGCTGCAAAACTACAACATTAACAAATGGAGATATATATGACTCTGTTGCAGGAACTTTTATGAGGGTATCAACATACTTTCCCACATCTTCATTGGATGATACACCTATAACATAGGCATTGCGGGCACTTACCTCTTTTATATTTGAGAGCATCTTATCGTAAGTTATATCCTCTGGTACAAGAGCAATGACAGGAACGCCCTTTTCTATCAAAGCCAAAGGTCCGTGCTTTAACTCACCCGCAGGATAGCCCTCAGCGTGGATATACGAGATTTCTTTCATTTTCAGGGCTCCTTCAAGTGCTATTGGATAGTTCATACCTCTCGCTATGAAAAACATATCTTTCTTTTTATGTATTTTTTTAGCCTCTTTTTCAATAAAATCATTAAGTGTTAATGTGTTTTCCACACACATAGGTATTTTTCTTAGAGAATCTAGTAAATTTTTTGCATGAGATGTGCTAAGCTTACCCATGCTCTCTCCAGCCTTTATGGCAAAATATTCCAATGCCAGAACCTGGGCTGTAAAGGTTTTTGTAGCTGCCACACCTATTTCTGGCCCAGCATTTGTGTAAATAACCTTATCTACATAATTTGTTATAGAGCTTCCCACAACATTCGTAATGGCAAGCGTTTCATTTCCACTTGCCTTAGCTTTTCTTGCAGCTGCTATAGTATCCGCAGTTTCTCCACTCTGAGTTATGAATATTGCAAGAGAATCATCTTCCAAATTTGGCCTGTAACGATACTCAGAGGCGTAGTAAACTTCCACGGGAATGTGAAGAAAATCTTCTATCACATACTTCCCAACGAGTCCAGCATGGTAAGATGTACCACATGCTACAATTGTAACCCTCCCAAAATCAAAATTCATATCGTTGCGAGAAAGCAAAGAATGAAGAGTAGAGTCCAAAGCCAATGGCTGCTCGAATATTTCCTTCAGCATAAAATGCTCGTACCCTGATTTTTCAGCATCCTCTATACTCCACTCTATAACTTGCACCTCCTTCTCAATCTCCCTACCATTGAAATCGTAAAAATGGATAAAATCTTCTGTAAGCTCAGAAATTTCTCCATCTCTCATAACTACAACCCTATTTGTATACTCTAAGAAAGCTGGTATATCCGATGCAACGAAATTTTCATGGTCTCCCACCCCTATAACAAGGGGACTATCTTTCTTTGCTGCCATAATCTTCCTCTCATTCTTGCTAATTGCAACTATCGCAAAAGAACCTTTCAATTCTTTTATAGCTTTGAAGAATGCCTCTTTTAAATCCCCATTGTAATGCTCTTCTATTAAATGGGCAATTACCTCGCTATCGGTATCTGACTTAAATTTATGACCCTTCTTTATGAGCTCTTCTTTTAGTTCCATATAATTCTCAATTATCCCATTATGCACTATGGCTATCTCACCCTTACAATCCAAGAAAGGGTGTGCATTCCTGTCCTCTGGCATCCCATGGGTAGCCCATCTAGTATGCCCAATCCCTATAGTTCCATCAAAATTGAAGTTTAGAGAATCTATATATCCCTTTTTCTTCGCAATGTTTATTTTACCATTCACAATTGCCACTCCTGCTGAATCGTAGCCACGATATTCCAATCTTTTTAAGGATTTTAAAAGAACTTCTTTAGCGCTTCTGAAACCTATGTAACCAACTATGCCACACATTATATCACTCTCTCCTCGTTGGAAACATCCTCTTTCAAGACCTTCAAAGATTCTATTTTCGCGTTTGAGCCAACAACAACTCCCGGATGTATCACAACAGAAGAGCCAATATATGCACCATCTCCAATTATTATTCCCCCATTCACATCAATTATATCCCCTTCTACAATCTTCCTCGCCTTGCCAGATAAGCCCACAAATTTTACGCCGAGCCATGCTTCTCTTCCAATCACAGAATCTTTCAAATATGCCCCTTCCCCAATACTCACATCATCCATAATCAGGGAATTTTCAATATAACTTAATGCTCCTATTCTAACTCCTTCTCCAATGCTTGTATCTCCTATTATAACACTATTTGGGCCTATCTCGCAATTCTCTCCTATTTTCACATTGCCATAAATGTAAGTGCCCGCACCTATCCTACTATTCTCCCCAATCTCAACATTTCCTATTATCGTGGATTCTTCAATTTTCCCAGCTAATTTTCTCACGTTTCCGCGGAGTGAATAACTATTCAACTCAATTAAGTCCCAAGGATAAATTGCATCTTTCCACTCACAATCCGTAATTTTTAATCCTATATTCATATCATTCAAAATCTCTGGAAGATTATAAATTCCCTCCTCCATC
>WAKY01000047.1 GCA_015523135.1 Candidatus Aciduliprofundum sp. | reverse complement strand
TTCTTTGCATTTTTTACATACTTCTCCTTAACCGTTAATTTGGGGTCATCTTTAAAAATAGTATTTATTCCCACAAGAATTGCATCCACTCTTGCACGCATCTCATGCACTCTGCGAAAATCGTCTTCGTCACTTATCTTTATCCTCTTCCCACCAACAAGCGCTATCTTACCATCCACACTCATAGCAGCATTAATTATCACTCTAGGTCTATTCATAATTTTACCTCCCAAACCTTCTCTGCCTCATTTGATAGGAGCGAATTGCACGGAGAAAATCTATCTTGCGGAATGTAGGCCAATAAATATCAGCAAAGTAGAACTCACTGTATGCACTTTGCCAGAGAAGAAAATTACTTATTCTCTCCTCGCCAGATGTGCGGAGAATTAAATCTGGATCTGGCAAATCTCGGGTATAAAGATATTTTCTAACTGTTTCTTCAGTTATATCCTCTACATCCAATTTTCCATCTTTAACTTCCTGAGCAATTTCCTTTATGGCTTTTATTATTTCTTCCCTTCCCCCATAAGCGATAGCTATGTTGAAAAAGAAATTATCATAATCTTTTGTTCTCTCTTCCGCATACTCTATTGCTTCTCTCAATTCATTTGGAAGTATATCTCTCTGACCTATAACCTTTATTCTTATCCCATTCTTATGAACTCTCTCATCATCCGCCGCCTTTTTCAAATTCTCAATAAACAATCTCATAAGCTCAAGAACTTCTTCCTTGCTCCTGTTAAAATTCTCGGTCGAAAAAGCATAAACTGTGAGAATTTTAATTCCAAGCTCTCTACACCACTCAATAACCTCTTCTAGCTTATCCCTTCCCTCTATATGTCCTTGAGTTGGCTTCATATCCAATTCTTTGGCAAATCTTCTATTACCGTCCATTATTATACCAACATGCTTGGGAATTTTTCCTTTTTTAACTAACTCAAAAAGTTTTTTCTCGTAAGCCTTATAAGCTGTATCTGCTAAGACTTCTGTAAAATCCATTGCCCCATTATCCCTCTTATCTTATTTATCTCTTTTCCCTGCAAAAGAAATATGAGAATATCATCCTCTTTCAAAACAGTATCAGGTTTTGGATTTCTTATGATCTCTTCTCCTCTTTTTATGGCTATAATCAATCCTATCTTTTTCCTTATATCTGTGTCCTTGATTCTCTTATCCACATAAAATTTCGGCAATTTCATTCCTATCAGTTGGAGCTCCTCAGAAACTATAACCCTTTCCATAAAAGATGCAACCTTTGGTGCCAGCAAATACCTCAAAATCTCTTTACCTATAAGCTCACTTTCTAAAACAACATAATCCGCCCCAGCACCGTAAACTTTGCTAACACTTTCTTTCTTCTTCACAACAACTGCTATCTTTATCTTGGGATTTAATTCTCTCGCTAAAAGAGTAATATAAATGTTCTTTTCATCGTTATCCATAGCAATTATTACAATATCCTCTTTTTTTATACCAGCTTTTATGAGAACTTGGGGATCTGAAGGATCGGCCTTAATATTGTTCTTTCCCTCTGCAGTTTCATCTATTATCTTGCCCTCTAACCGCTTGGTTATTGAATTATAGCCACAGATGAGCAATTAAGCACCTCCTTTAAAAATAAGAAGTATATCTCCTTTCTTCAGAACCATCTCAGGTTGCGGGTTTACCAGCAATTGCCCATTTCTGTATATACCTATAACCAAACCCTTTTTCTCTCTCATATTGAGCTCCATTATGCTCTTGCCCGCATATTTATCAACCCTATGCTCTTCCAACACCATATCTTTGAAAATCTCACCCGCAAATGCCTGGACAAAATCATTTTTTATCCAGTGGGAAAGAATGGAGCTTATTAATTCGTCTCTAGAAACTACTACATTTACCCCACATTTCTTAAGAATATCCTTGACCCCTTCATTATGAGAAAGGGCAATTATATTTAATTTCTTGTTCAATTTTCTGGCGGTTATCACAGTCACAGCATTCATTTCATTATCTCCAAGTGCCACTAAAGCTCTTGCTCTTTCAATATTTGCTTTAATTAAATTCTCCATCTCTGTGGGCTTTCCGTTTAAGGATGGCTTGTCAGCTGGTGCGTTATCATCAACAACAACAAATGGTATATCAAGAAATTCTAACTCGTCCATGATAACATCAGCTACATCGTTATAACCAGCTATGATAACATGGGCATCTTGCGGCACAGGCACTTTTTTCTCCTGTACTGCACTCTTAACTTTCAACTCTATCCACGGGCCAAGAAGAGCTTGAATACCCCCGAAAATTACACCGAGACCAAAAATCAAATAAAATATGGTAAACCATTTGCCAATTTCGCTATGCAAACTTACGCCAGAGGGATAATAGCCAAGGGTAGAGATTGTAACCACACTAAAATATATTGCATCTGTCAAGCTAACACTTTCATGCTCTACGAGAATCTTTATTAAAACATAACCTAAACTTCCCAATAATATAGTGGTTAGAACCATAAGAATAAACAAAATAAGCCGATTCTTGAGAGGAAAGGATGAAATCATTATAGGAGTGTATGATAATCAATCATTTAGATTTTACCATGCTAAGAGGAAAATTAAGCAAAAATAGAGAAGAAAAAAGAGGGATGAAAGATAGAATTAAATATTAGATATATTACGGTTTGTGTTTAAAAGATTCATCTAAGCAAATGAGTACCTCCCTTAAAAAATTAAGATTTCTTGCCAACTTTTTATTTATCATCACTGACTTATTTTTTTAGTTAAAATGTTGAACTTCTCTGACAACCGACTTCTCTGATGACCGTAAATTTTATATATATATATATATAACTGTATACTCACCTATATGAATGGTATAGATATTATAAAGTTAGTTGGCTTTATAGCTACAATGTCCCTCTTGGTTTTAGCACTCTCTCCATCTGCGAGTGCTGGTGGATTTGCAGGAACGCATGGAAACGCCCAATTTATTACTTACGAGATTAAACAAAGATCAGATAGTTATGGAAATACGCTGAAAGTAGTAATTGATGCATATGAAGATCCAAATTATCCAATGTCACCCTATGGAGTTGGACTTCTGTATACAATGAAAGTATATCAGTCCCCTGCGGATCATGATAGCTGGGGATTAAAAGATGGAAATAGTGATCACCATACAGTTACTATAAAAATGTACAATCCTAAAAGTGGAAATTCCCAGGGTCGCATTGATAAATATCTTCCAAACTCCATTATAAAAGAAGAATATGGAGGTACTGTCACCTATGGATTTGCAATAGGTGGCGGAGAAGCCATACAGGTTTTGGGAGCAGAGGCGCATCTAGATGTACAAAGTTATATTTCTTGGACTATACCGGTATATCATTACACCCTAAAACCGCTAAGAATGACAAATGAAGAATTTGAGGTTGTTGGTGATATCACTGGAGACTATGATACAGCTAGATACTATACTGCATCTGTAAGTGTTCCTTATTTAAGTTTGGGAGGACAAAATATACAAATCTATGTAAAGGGACTATATCATAAATGGGTATGGTACGACAGCAAAGACAGTAAAATTATAATATCCTTCACCTTTGGTTCCACTGCAAATGAAACCCCTATATAAATTTAAATATTTCATTTCTTTTTAAGTAAAAGGTGATTATCTATGAAAATCTCAAATAAGAAAGTGTATGTAATAATTATAATTGGCATATTAGTAGGTGTGGGTATAGGAATCTATATTTATCAGGGACTTTCCAATATGACTCATATAGTACCTATATATCTTACTGTAAACAAAAAAGAGGTGGATATGGGTGAAAATGTCGTAATTTATGTAAAAATTGGTACCACAAAATATCCGTTTGAAATAAGCAATGAAAATACACATAGTGGAGGACTAGGGATATATCGGATTCCTAATAATATATCTCCAGAGCAGGTACTGAGTAACAAAACTCTGAGAGATGAATTAATTCACCGCTCATCAATGCAATCTGGGCATTTGCCATTTGTAATCAACAATAAAAAGAAAGTTTTCAAATTTGAATGGAATTGTACAATTCCAGGATATAATACTTATTATCACGCACTTGCCGGTTACTATTTTGTTTATATAGATGCTTATGCAATTCCATATGGAAACATTATACCACAGTTTATAATCAATTATAACTCAATTTTCTATCTCAAAGGAATCTCAGCAGAGTTAAATGGCTCAAAATTGATCATTAATTCCACAAAACCTCTTGATTTTCAGGGTAAAATTGAAATTACAAAGTCAAATTTTACAACACATTATACCAAATACATCGAGTTCAACTACTCAGGAATGGGGTTATCTATTGATTTAGATAAAGAAAATATTGAGGTATCTCAAGCAGATATTATCCTTATAACACCTTATGGAAATTACTGGGTGGGAGAATATGTACATAGCAAGGGTAAATAAGTTATATAAGACCTACAATAAATTAATACATCCAGTTAAAGCATTAAACGGGATATCCTTTTCTATAGAGAAGGGCTCTACGGTGGGGCTGGTAGGTCCAAATGGAGCAGGTAAAAGTACCTTAATAAAAATAATGGTTGGTCTTCTTTCCCCCGATAGTGGGTATGTTCATCTAAAAATCAAAAAACCTGTAGGATATGTAGAAGAAGAGCCGGTTTTTCTTGATTTAAATGTTTATGAAAATATAATGTATCTATCTGAACTTCATGGAATTCCAGATGAAAAAATAAAAGTGCTTTTTAAAAAGTTTGGATTGATAAACAAGGTAAGAGAGTATCCAAACAATCTTTCTCACGGACAAAAAAAGCGTCTTGCGTTACTAAGAGCTATCGTTCATCAACCAGAGTTTCTCATTCTCGATGAACCTTTTTCTGGTCTGGACCCTTCAATGACCTTATGGATGAGAGATTTTATCGAAGATATTAAAGATAGAAAAAAGACCATATTAATTTCTTCTCATATTCTATCACATCTTATGCCGATATGTGACAGAATTATTTTTATGGACCACGGAAAAATTCTTCTAGATTATAGATTGAAAAAAACACCTCTTTTCAGAATATTTTTTGAAGGAGAAATTCCAAATGATATTGAAGCCGAAGAAGTGGATAATCATTCTCTATTAATAAAATGCGAGAGAGAGGAAATCCCGCAGATAGTAGAGGTTCTGGTAAAAAATAAAGTTAAAATTTATGAAATTAGACCTGAAGGCATAGAAGAAATCTACAAAAGGCTCTATAGGGGGGAGTATAAATGAACGATATTTTCATACATCTTAAATATTCTTGGAAAATGTTTAGATATTTTTTCCTATTTCTTATTATCATAAGTATGGTTTTTAGCATTACCTTTTCATTCTCACAAAGTTCTTATTATCATGATTGGTATATCAATTATGTGACAACCTCTCCCGCTGTTGACCCAGAAGTCATCCATCTAAGGATGGCGGGCACCACCATTTCCTACTGGAGTGATTTCATAATATATATGTCTCTTATTCTTCCCTCCATAATGGCATTCTTCATATCAAGAAATGAGGGGAACGGTATGAATAGCATACTAATAACTCACTCTAAAAAAGGAAGTTTATTTATTTCACAATTGATAGTTATAACTGTTACCTCTTTTATAATTTCCCTGGTGGCTGCCATAATTTTTACCTTTTCCTTCTATCAAGTAAATGAAATAGTATTAAATCAACTTCCTGAGTGTTTTGGTGTGTTTCTTATCCTTTCATCCTATGCTTTAATTGGTACAATTTTAGGATTTTCTATTCCAAAAAGAGAGTGGAGTATAATAATAAGCATATTTGTAACAATATTTCTAAATGTACTCTCCTCCTTTGGCATCTCTGAAGGGAATACATATATGGGAAATATAGATAAGCCATTAACATGGAATGAATATATATCCTTATATCCCCTAAAATGGAAAATACTTAAATTTATAAGTCCTTGGGGACTTACAGAAATATTAAATCCTCTTGCAGGAATTCCCCAAGGTGTTAATGATCCAAATCCTATAAATGTGTCTTTACTTGGGCTTACCGGAGACATTTCTCTATCCTTGATATGGATTTTCCTTCTTTCATTCCTTTCCTACATTATATTTCTCCGAAGACATAGAAGTGCTGTGAAGGTGATACCATGAATAAGTCTGTTTATGTACTAATAGTAATTCTTACTGTAGCGGCAGCAATGGTAATAGCATTCACCTGGCAACATCCCAACCACGAGAACTCCCTACCCAACAGTGAAGAGAATGTATATGCTATATACAATGTAACTGGGAAAGGGACTATAGAATTTAAAGTAAATTCCACATGGAGTGTAGTTGGAATAATGGTTTACTATGATCCTTACAAAGTAAAGGGTGGCTTTGTTTCTCTTACAGACTCTCACAATAATACACTGGCTGATATAGTATTAAAGCATGTATCAAAACCCTCAGGCATATGGGGTGATGGAAAAGGTGTAAGTACCGATTTTTTTAAACTTAAAGGTACCACATGCAAGATTCAATACTCTATTGATGGCAATGAACCTGTGAAGATAGAAATCACTTATCAATAAAATGATGCTTAGAAGCAAAATAGAAGGGGACTACAAAGGTTTAAAGGGCTCTTTAACTCCTTCTTTCTATATTCCCTTTTTACACCCTTTCGATTTTGCAACAAATTTTGTTCTCCTATCCCTACATAAAAATAGAGTGCCTCAAAAATAATTCATGGCCTCCTCTGCACACATTCTTATTCTATTTTTATATTAGTGTAACCCTGATCGAGAGGGAAAATTAATAAATATTGATTATGCAATTCCCCATCGTTATGGGAATAAAAACATACCTGAAAATAACCTTCAACAGCGAAGGAGCGAGTCCGAGCGAGATAATGAGCAGATTGCAATCCTTGGGATTCAAGCCAATAACAGGTACCTACGACATGGTATACGAGTGGGATAATGGAGCAACGGTGAAGGATGCTATTTGGTTTGCAGACAAAGTTTATGAGACTCTAAAGGGTTACAACGTTCTCTTCCAATTAGAAACAATCTCAGAGTGATTATTTTTTATAAATGTATCTCTTATATGTTCCACATCTTAGGCATTTTATCACAACCTTTCCCTTCTTAAGCCTTACTTGGGCTGTTTTGCCGGGAATTAAGAAAGTATAGCATTTCTTACAATACATTCTTTTCATATCCCTAGGAATTCTAACATTATACTTCCTTGACAAATTTACCATATGCTCCACATATCTTCTAGCAAGCTCTTCATCCCCCTCCAATGCCCTCTCTTGAGCTAAGGAGAATAATATTTTTATCCTTTCTCTTGCAATTCTTTGAGCATATTTTTTCCTTTGATCCACGGGTTCTCCACGCACACATCATTTAAAAACTTTGCTCTTTACACTCTCTCTTTTAATTTTATTAAATCATATTAAATTTATAAATCAGTGCTACACTACCTCTAATAGTAATTCTTACAAAAAAATATTTATACAGGAATGTCCATACCTTTTATGGGGTGACTAAAAATGGTAGGAATAAGCGAATTAGCAAAAACCGTAGCGAAGAAGACTGGTGTTAGCCAGAAGCAGGCAAGAATGGTCATAAGAGCCTTTGTAGACGAGGTTATTGACCAGGTAAACAAGGGAAATAAGGTAAATCTTGTAGGATTTGGAATATTTGAGCGCCGTGTTCAGAAGGCAAGAAAGGCAAGAAATCCAAGAACAAAGGCAGTCATTAACGTTCCTGAGAAGAAGAAGTTTGTCTTCAGAGCATCAAGCAAGATAAAGTATCTCTAAATCCCTTTAATTTATTTTTATTTTAGTAAATTTTGCATCTTTCATCCTTTTTACATACGCCCTTAAATTTCCTTCCCCAAGCATAGAAAGAATTACTATCTCTGTATCCTTTAAATTATCCTTATATATCCTAACTGCCTCTATCTTGCCAGCCATTCCAGAGGTAACATCTGTAAATGCAGAACCCGTTAATCTGGCTAGCTCATCCATATTTTCAAGATTTATTTCTTTGAGCAATTTGGCATTTTTATCTTTTTTAGGGTCTTTTGTGTAAATTCCTTCTACATCTGTCGCAAAAATTAATTTCTCTGCATTTAACTCAGAGGCAAGATACGCTGCAATAACATCTCCAGAGCAAACTGAATAGCCCATCTGAGTATCAGCCACTATATCTCCGCCAAGCACAGGAGTCATTCCCATCTCTAAAAATCTCTTTATTGGTTCTATACAGAATTTTTTTATTTTCATTTCTTCTGCAACTATCTGGCTGCTCGGTAGGAAAATCATGGCATTTATTCCCTCTTCTTGCAAAGCCCTGACAAACTCTAAACGCAATTCAAATACTATACTTTGTGTCTTTGATAAATTTAAAAGATTTTCCTTGCCTGTATATCCTCTATAGAGTTTATATTCCTTTACGGGGGGGTGTCCATAAGAGCCAACACCATGAACTATTATCATCTCATCCAAGCTCTCTTTTAACTCCCTAGCAATTTCTCTAAATTTCTCTTTCCTCATGGTGTATGGTTTAGATTTATCCGTTAAAAGCGAGCCTCCTAATTTTATTACTGTTAATCCCATTTTATCCCTCACAATTGCCAGAATGCTTGAAACACCGTGTGCACTCCTGGCCATAAACCAAGTACTATGAGTGGGGCTCCAAATATTATAACTGCAGATGGAATTATGATATTATCCACATCTCTAGGGCTGTAAAGCTCCGCGAACATTGCTATAATTGAAAGAATTAGCACAGGCAGGAAAAAATCTTTGAGGGAATTCAATGTGTATGTATAAACTACCCCTCTTGAAGAAACCACTGTGGCTCCCATAAGACCATAGAAAAGAACCATCAACATTGTGAGAAGGAATCCCATCAATAGCATTCCTCCCAAAGAGCCTTCCCACGTTTTACTTCCTGCAGGAACCTTAATTTTATGCTTTCCATAATTTCTGCCAATTATATCTGCAAATCCATCACCAAAGGCAAGTATTGAGAAAGATACCAAAGCCAGAGGATGTGTCCACCAAAATAGTGTTACAAAGATCATAACCAGTGTGTAATAGAAAGTCCCTCTCAACAATTCTCTCGGATCTCCTGAGCGCGACATAGTATTCACAAAGGCTTCATCTTTCGCTATACCTAATCCTACTGTTAGAAACTTAAGTGCAAAGATAAGTGGTACGATCATAGCTATAATTGGAGAGTACCAGTTCCCAGAGTAAAACGGGAAAAAGAATATATAGATTGGGGCTGCAAATGTGTGTATTATTTTTCTAGATACATTTATGCTCAACCTTCCAGAGTTGCGTAGCTTGTCATTTATTCCTATCAGAGCAAAAATGGATATGAGAGTTATGAAGAAAGCCACTATATCCTCAACAATCGGTATGCCTATAAATCCAAGCAATCCCATTTAAGCACCTCAACAAAAAGAATGTAAAAAGATGTATTTAAAAATATGGGTTAGAGATATTTCTTTTTCACATACCTTATGAAGTACTCAGGATTTACTCCTTCACCAAAGCCCCTCTGCAATAACTCCTTGGGTGGGTAAATTGAGCCGTATTTGTGTATTTTTTCTCTTAGCCAATCTTTTATAGGCTCAAATTCCGCATTCTTTACCTTCTCTCCAAAATCAGGTATGTCCTTCATTATGTACTCACCTATCTGGGCAGAGAGCAATGTGCCTATGGAGTATGTTGGGAAGTACCCTATTGTGCCATGTGCCCAATGAATATCCTGCAATATACCATCTGCATAGCTCTTAGGCCTTATCCCCAGCAATTTTTCCATCTCATCGTTCCAGAGCTCTGGAAGGTCTTTAGCTTTTATTCCCTCATTTACCATTATCTTCTCAAGCTTAAATCTAAGCAGGATGTGGAAATTATAGGTCACAACATCCGCCTCAGTTCTTATGAAATCTGGCCTGACTATGTTGAAATAATTGTAAATATCCCTAGGCGCATAATTTTTTATCTCTGACAAGTTCTCTTGCAATATTGGATAAATTAGCTCTGCAAACTCCATACTTCTCCCTATTATGTTTTCCCAAAATCTGCTCTGACTCTCATGGATTCCCAAAGATACACCACCACGAATTGGAGAGAACATAAAGCGCTCATCTTGCTGCAGCTCATAGAGGGCATGACCGAACTCATGCACAGTGGAAAGTATTGTTCTCCTGAAATCAATACCTTCATACCTTGTGGTTATGCGCACATCCTTAATTCCAAATTCTGTAGTAAAAGGATGCGGGGATGTATCTATTCTTGATCTCTTGCCTAGAGGGAATCCAAAGAGCTTCAAAATTTCTTTGTTTACCTTTTCCATATTCTCCCTTTTGTACTCTAATTTTTCAAGTGGATGCTCCCTTGGAACTTTTCCCTCTTCAAGTATTCTATCTAACACAGGCTTCAATTCCTTTTCAAGTTTTTCAAACATTGCATTTACTTCATCAGTAGTCAAACCCTCTTCAAATAAATCTAAGAGGGCATCGTAGGGATATTTCTCGTAGCCAAGGTAATTTGCACCTCTCTTGGCAAGGTCCATAATCTTATCTAGCCATGGGGCGAATTTCTCATAATCGTTCTTTTCCTTTGCCTCAGTCCAAGCTGCGGTTGCCTTGCTCGTTGTCTCGCTCAACTCCCTCAAAAACTCTGGAGGGAAAGAGCTGTTTATCTTTATCTCTCTCTTCAAAACTCTAACAACTCCCTTCTCATATTCATTCAACCCATCTATGCCATCTGCCTTGTTAACAAGCTCCACAAACTTCGGTGCGAGGAGGTATTCTTGCTGCATAACAGAGAGCTCTCCTTGAGCAACACTCCTCTCAGTTATTCCCTCCTTTGGCATATTTACCTCCATATCCCATCCAAGAACGCTCTGAGCGTGGCCAATTGCCCAAATTCTTCTGTACTTTTCAATTATTTCTTTGATAATCTCATTCTCAAACACCATTTGAATCACCATGCAATAATCTCCTTCAAATTAATAAACTTCACCCTTGCAATAATTTACCATGCTATTATTTATCTATAGAAATATTTAATTCCCTGCATAACTTCTCTATAATCATGTTCTCAGATAGAGTGCTCAATATTGAAC
>WAKY01000046.1 GCA_015523135.1 Candidatus Aciduliprofundum sp. | reverse complement strand
GCTAGTGGCTAAGGTGGCAAACGAAGCAGTTAGAATACTTGCAGATTGGGATGAAGAAAAGAAGAAAAAGAATAAAAAATACTTCTATCCTTCGCTGGTGCGAAGATGATTGAATATTTGTATCTCTTCCTAATTTCCATGTTACCCATAGCTGAACTGAGGGGTGCGATACCCTTGGGTATATACTGGGGCTTATCACCCATTTTAATATTTATTGTAGCGATTCTAGGAAATATGGTACCTGTACCGTTTATTTTGCTATTTCTTGATAGTATAGAGAAATATTTGCGAAGAAGCGAGAAAATGGCAAAGGCTTTAGATTGGATATTTGAAAGAACCTACAAAAAGGCTGATGAAAAAGTGCGCCGATGGGAATACTTTGCCTTAATTTTATTCGTAGCCATTCCTCTTCCTGGCACGGGGGCTTGGACTGGTAGTTTGATCGCTTACCTTTTCAAATTTGATATAAAAAAATCAATGTTATCAATATTCGTAGGTGTATTAATTGCAGGAGTAATAGTACTTATAGCTTCACTTGGATTCTTCAACATATTTTGAGCTATGGAAATTAGTATATATGGGTTTTCCTATTTACTATTATGTTTGAGAAAACCGTAGTTGATGAAAATTATGTGAGGATACCTAGAGAGAAGCTTTTTAACTTCGTTGTAGAGATTTTCAAGCGCTTGGATGTGCCAGAGGAAGATGCAAAGATTGTTGCTGATAATTTGATTATGGCTGATATGCGTGGCATTGAGAGTCATGGAGTTCAAAGATTGAAGCGTTATGTGGATGGAATCAAAGCAGGTGCGGTTAATGTGCATCCCAACATAAAAGTTGTAAAGGAGAGTCCCGTGTTTGCAGTGCTTGATGGGGATGAGGCATTAGGACAGGTTGCCGGCTACAAGGGAATGAAAATGGCCATTGAAAAAGCAAAGAAAGTGGGTGTGGGTATAGTTGGTGTTAGGAATAGTAATCACTACGGCATCGCTGGCTATTATTCCTATATGGCAGCAAAGGAAGATCTGGTTGGAGTGAGTATGACCACATCTCGCCCATTGGTTGCCCACACTGGAGCAATGGAAAAATTTATGGGTACAAGCCCGATATCTGTGGCTGCTCCAGTAGAAGGTAGCAACCCGTTTTTGCTTGATATGGCCACAAGTGTGGTTCCAAGTGGAAAGGTAGAGGTGTATAGGCGAAAGAACAAACCTGTGCCGGGAGATTGGGCAATAAGCACGGAAACGGGAGAGATAATTCACGATCCTAATGAGATTCTCAGCTCAAAGGGAACTATTTTACCCTTAGGAGGCCTTGGTGAGATAAGTGGAGGTCATAAGGGTTATGGACTTGGTGCAGTTGTGGATATTCTAGCAGGGATATTGAATGGAGCCACATGGAGCAAGCATGTTGGAGGTACAAGTGATAAGCATAGCGATGTTGGCCACTTCTTTATGGCCATAGACCCAGGCGCCTTTGGAGATAAGGAAGAATTTAAGAAGAATATGGGGAAATTTATGGAAGAATTAAAGAGTGCCAAAAAGCATCCCAAGTTTGAGCGTATATGGGTGCATGGAGAGAAAGGCTTCTTAACCTATGAGGCTAGGGAGAAATTAGGTGTGCCCATATACAAGAAAGTTCTGGAAGAGATGAATACCATTGCAGATGAATTGGGTGTTCAGAAACTTCCCTGAAAATGTTTGAATATTTTCTCTAATTTTTCTTTTTTAGTATTCTTTGCATTTAATTCTTTTGTTTTTAGAATTTGAGGTGTGGATGCATTTTTGCATATTCTATTATTTTCTCTATGCTATCCCCTTTTTCCCTGCTCCAAAATCTTCTAACCGTTGTATATATCCCACCACGATTATTCACATACAATTCCAAATAAACCCATCTTGGCTCCACAGCAGCTTTAAAATCTTCTAAAATTTTATTTGCAAGGTGCTCGTGCCAAATTCCAAAGTTGCGATATGCTATAAGGTACATTTTTAATGACTTAAGCTCGGGTAATTTTTTATCAGGCTCATATAGAATGCGGAGAATGTAGTAATCTGGTAAGCCAGTTTGGGGACATACTGCCGTTAATTCAGGATAAACATACTCCACAACCTCCCTTGTTTCAGGATACTCGTACTTTGCTGTTTCTATCTTTGGAAATTCCATAGGGCTGCATGTGCCTCTCATTTTTATTATTTTTGGAGATAAGATTTATAAGCGCTGGAATGATAAGGGCCATGGTGAGCGAGATGTATGTTTCCCATATTGATAATGTGCCAAAGGAGAAAGTTGAGATGGAGAATGAGGAAGGGGAAAAGACCACTGGTACTTGGATTCAGTGGCTAATTAGAGAGGAGCAAGGAGCTAAAAATTATGCAATGCGCCTTTTTACAATGGAGCCAAATGCCAAGATTGCCAAGCATCATCATCCTTGGGAGCATGAGATATTTGTGCTTAGTGGAGAGGGTATAATAGGTGCAGGAGACAAGGAAGTTAAAGTGCATGCTGGAAATTTTCTCTACATTGAGCCAGATATACCCCATTGGTATAGAAATGAGAGTGATAAGGAATTTAAATTCCTATGTATAATCCCTATAAGAAAATGAAAATTAAAAAGAAAAAAGGACCAAGCGATGAAGAGCTTTTCTATCTTCTCCTAAATGAGATACTTAATGAGAGAGCAAAGAGGATATGGGAAAAGATAAAGAATAAGTGAATTATGGGTAATAGCCAATGCATATATCGGCAAGGTTTGTGCCAGTGTATCCTGTGAAAACGGCATCTCCTATATTTCTCAAAACCTTGTATGAATTGTGAGCTATTAACTCTTTATCTAAATTTATTCCTTTTTCTGCGATTCTTTTCTCGGTTGTGTAATCGATTATCCCACCGGCTGCATCAGTAGGACCATCAAATCCATCTGTACCCAGGCATATAAAGCCCATACGCTTCTTCATTTCTTTTGCAAGGTATAATGCAAGCTCTTGATTTCTTCCTCCAATGCCATCTCCTTTAACT
>WAKY01000045.1 GCA_015523135.1 Candidatus Aciduliprofundum sp. | reverse complement strand
TCAGGGAGTTTGTGGAGAAAAGTATTAAGGCCAGGGGAGAGAAAAAGACAATTGAGATTTTAATGAAAGAGTATTATCTAGATTATAAGGGTGCGAGAAGCATCGTATCCTATATAAAGCAAGGAATGCACTACATAGTACCCACGCACAAGAGGGTTGTGATAGAGGGCTATGTGGACCCTGCTGGGAAGCATAATATAATTTTTCATTATCCCTTTGGAAGAAGGGTCAATTATGCTCTCTCAAGAGCTTACGCTTTTAAAATAACTGAGAAGTATGGTGTAAATGTGGGTATAAGTATAACTGATGATTCTTTTATGCTAACCCTTAAACGCAGAATTCGCCTTGAAGATATCAGGAATATTTTAACTTCGGAGGAAATTGAAGACACTTTGCGAAGGGCTATATTTAACACAGAGCTTTTCAAACAACGCTTTAGGCACTGTGCATCCCGTTCATTTATGGTTTTGCGAAGGTACAAAGGAAGGGATATATCGGTGGCGAGGCAGCAGCTCAGAAGCGATAAGATATTGCGTCTTTTAAGCGAGATACCAGATTTTCCCGTGATGGAAGAGACATACAACGAGATATTTAACATAGTCATGGATTTGCCTCACGCAAAGGAAGTCCTTGATAAAATTGAAAGTGGAGACATTGATGTTAAAATAGTTCCGTATAGTGATACTCCCAGCGTGTTTGCTCATGGCATAATCCTATCGGGTATATCGGATATTGTCCTTATGGAAGACCGCAGTGCATTGCTCAAAGAATTGCATATGAAGCTCTTGGAGAGAGTGATACCTAAGGAAGAGCTTGCTGCTGTGTTTGATGAGGCACAGGTAAGTGTATATTTCCAGAATAAGATAAAGATAAAGAGTGAAGAGGATATTTTGCACTTTCTTGATTTAGCCCCTGGCGCAGATGTGCTCCGTAGAAGGGGTATAAATATTTACGATTACTCCGAGATACCAAATGATGAACTTAGAAGAATTGTGGAAGATTTAATTTGGAATGATAAAATTGTATCTATTTACACAACACGTCTTCTTTGGACAACGCCTCGAAATTATCCCATCTTTGCAACTCTCTATTCCAAGAATTCTGAAGAGGTAATAGAATTTGAAGGGGTGAAAACTGCTGAGGAAATTGCCAAGGAGAAAAAGAAAAAATTGCACGAGGTATTGGAAGTTTTGAAGGGCATGGAAAAAGCATATCTGGTTGGAAGAAAGATAAAGGATGGCAAAATGTACTGGTATATGAGAGAAAGAATTACAATGGAGAGGGACTATGCTTTAGAAATTTTGCTTAAAAAGCTCCTATACTTCCGTGCCCCACTTACTTTTGAAGAAATTATATATTCTCTGCATCTCTCTGAGGAGGATATTAGAAAAGCATTGAAATATTTGGTTGAAGAGGGAGAAGTTGTCAAAGGAGTATTCCTTGTGGGCTATGGAGAACAATATATGCTTCGCTCTGATTACAATGAGCTTTTGAAAGAATCAGGAATGGATGAAGATTCTTTGCAAGCATATCGCTTTGGGAAAATAGTTAGGAAGATGAGCGTGGATGAGTACTTTGATAAATTCCTCGTGCTTTTTAACGAGGACTCTATGCGTATAAGGAATGCATATGAGCAATTTACAAATGCTTTGAGAAAGGAAGAAGTACTGTATGGTAGATTTATGCGTGGTAGGTTGTGCTATGCTAGTAAATCCATATTACCTCTCTTAATTGCAGTTTATAGGAGAGAGGAGCTAAATGATAGTGACCGCAAAATTCTCTCACAGATAGGATTGCTTGGAGATAGGGCTACATTTTCCACACTTAAAGAAATGAGCAATATGTATCCCCACGAAATAAAGAAAATTATTGAGAAATTGGAGAATAATCTATACATATATCGCAAAGTTATGCCAAATACGAAGCCAAAGGATTATCCCTTTAGAATAATGAAAATTGAGCCAAAAGGGAGTATGGAAGAATTTTTTGAGAGAATTGTGAAGGGCTATGGTCCCTTGACAAAGAAGGATATAGAGAATATAACGGCTCTGGATGCAAAGGATTATCTTGGGAAGTTCAAAAAGATAAGTGCAGGGGGAAAGATATTTTATTATACTGAGGAAAAAATAGAGGGAAAGGGTGAGGGAGAATATATAATCCCCTCAGATGACCCCTATGTGTATACGAGATTGAACGAGCTCTACGATAATTTTGGAGAAGTTTTGAGCCATGCTTATGTTAAGAATGGAAAGTTGTTAGGGATTATAGAATTAAAGAGATATGCAGACCATATTTATGTAAATGAATTTATAGGCAATAAAAATGCCTATGTAACTCTTGCAAAGGAGGGAATTGTAATTACTCCAGATAATCCAAGAAATGAGCTCTATAAAAAGATAGGAAATTACTATGCCTCGGGAGATATAAGTCCACTTCAATTTAACATTGATGATATCCTAGCTTATCTACTTTGGAAGAGCAGAGCCATATCCGGAAGAAAATTGAAAACTACACTTGATGTTGCAAAATTCTTGATGGGAATTCATAATTCCTTTGAAAATGTGCGTGCTTACAAGCCTATAGATATTGAAAAGTACTATCGTTCTGAGCTTCTTTACGAGACATTGGATTTGCAAGGACATACTATTTACGCTATTAAAGATCATATTGCCATTTACCAGTCTCTGAAAAATGTGCCTTTGGATAAGGATATGGAAGTTATATTGAGCATTCTTGAAAAGTACGGAAAGATGGAAGTTAATAGCATAATTGAAGAATCTCCCTTAGGAAGTGAGAAAACTAGGAGGGCTTTAGTCTCTCTATATAATGGAAATTACATAGCAAAGTATCCCTCGGGCTATATTTACATAAAACCCTTATATTCAAGAGAGTATGCAATTCAAAAATATGTTGAAAACTTGATAAATATTTTAGGAATTGTAAATCCAGAGATTGTATCCCATTTAAGTGAAGGGTGCGTTTTGAGTTATGAAGCTAAAGAAGTTATGGATAGGATGAATTTAGTCAGGGGCGTTTTCCTCAACGATGGAAATCTTTATAGAATCCCTGCTGAAGATGTTAAAGATATAGGAAGTATTGAAATTTATGATAGTATTATTATTCTTGATCCAAAGGATCCTGTTTCTATGCTTTTGCAATATTTAAATCCCTCTGATTTTCAGGGATATGTAGTTGTAAAAGAGGGTAGAATGGTGGGAATTGTAAAGGCAATTATGCGCAAGAGAAGTTTTAAAATACAAAAATATACAAGTGAGGAGACTAAAGAAATATTCAAAAATTATTTTTCTTGAGAGGAAACATAGAAAATAACGGCATTTGTTATCAAATATCATGGCGAATGTTTTAAATAGTGGATTTGCATATCTATACATAGGGTATACAAATCGTATACAAATCACTTATCACAAATCACGATGACGCCCCTCCTCCCCTTTTTAATTATATTTGAAAAAATTTTCAATCTCTCCATACAAATTTTCTGTCTTTTCTAAAGGAATATCTTTCTTGAAGGATGCTGCTCTCTTATCCAATATTATTGCAATTCCCCTATCATTTTCGCTTCTTATCAATCTTCCAATAGCTTGACGCATTTTTATCAAGGCTGGCATTCTGAATGCATACTCCCAGCCATTTCCAAATTTTGAATCGTAGTACCTTTGGAGAGCTTTAACTTTTGGGGTTGGTTTTGGATAAGGTATGCCTACAATAACGACAATCTCTAAGAGCTTACCTGGAAAATCAAGTCCCTCAAATATTCGTCCTCCAATTACCGATAAGATAGAGCCACCCTTTTCTTTAAAATCTTCTATCATTTGAAACAAAGTGTATGTTTTCATCCCTTTTTCCTCACTCAAAGTTTCTAAATCAACTAGCTCTCTTATTTTTAAGAGAAGAGAATAGGATGGAAAAAATATGGCAGTATTTCTACCAATATTAATTATTTCTTTTATGTATTCTGCAATACGAGATATATTTTCATCCACTTCTCCATATTTTGTGGTAACATTATCCACATAGAGAATTTTTAGATTATCTTTTGGAAATGGTGATGGATACCTTTTTGTTATTGTATTATCTGGAAGGGCGACTATATTTTTGTATTCCTCAGGTTCTAATGTTCCTGATAAATGAATGGAAGAATGAACACTAAGCAAAGCGTCTGTAACCATCGCAGGATCCAGGCAATAAACTTCTAAAGAAGGTGCCTTACCCCATTTTATTAGGTGTATATACTCATAAGAATATGCCTCCCTCCAGAAGGATAAAAATGAGCCAGCATGATGAATGTAAGATCTTGGAAGCTTTCTTTGTTTTATCTTATCTTCTCTTACCATCTCACCATAGTAAATTAAATCCTTAGCTAAAGTATCAAACTCATTTATGCTTATCCCTAAAATATCTGATACTTCTTCTTCAAATGCGTAATGGGGTATTATCCCCTCCTCATCTTCAACGAATTTTTGCATTTTATAAATTGCCTCCTTTAAGAACTCTGCAACATCCGCTATGTTATGCCCCAAAACTTGAGGGTTGCCATAATCTAAAGCTTCTTTTTCCATGTTTTCTAAGGAATTCACGCTTATCTCCATGCTTTTTAGCTCTCTTGCAAACTCAGGAATGTTGTGGGCCTCATCCACTATGAGAATTATGTCTTGCATAGCTACTCCAATTTTATCCATAATCCCGCGCCTTATGAATGGAAAGAAGAAGTAAATGTAGGGAAAAATTATAACGGTGGCCTCTGGGAGAGAATCTTTTATGGCTTCGTAAGCACATATTTTCAAATTCATTGCTCTTTCAAAAATCTCTTCTGCTGTTAACCCCTCGTTTATTATCTCTTTTATTATTTCTTCATTTTTTAAATAGTTGGCATAATAAACGCATGCATTCTCATTTCCTTCTTTTACATCTTTTTTCAATTTATTACATAACAGGGCAAGTTCATCTGGAGAGCCATAGCGTAGCTCATCTTTCTCTCTTGCGAGAGGGCATAGATTTGCACGGCCTTGAAGGGCTATTGCCTTAACACCAAGCTTCTTTGCCTCTTTTATAACTTGGCTCTCTTGAGAATTTGTGTGAACCAGATAAATTACTCTCTTATCATTTTTAATTGCATATTTCACCGCTGGATATAGCACAGCAATGGTTTTTCCAGAGCCGGTAGGAGCTTCAAATACCATGTGCATTCTATTCTCCAAAGCCTCTTCAATATCCTTAACGATATCCTTTTGCCCTTTACGATATTTGTAGGGAAATTTCACAGGGTGCCAAAAATTTCAAGATTAATAAACCTTCCCAAACAATACTTTTTTATCCTAAGAGATAATCCATCTTTATGGAGCAATGGGAAGAAGATGTACAAAAATATTTGCAGATGGGCTTGTATCAGCCGGCTTTAGAGCTTGTTGATGAAATCCTCAAGAAAGGGGAAAATAGAAGGGCTATGACCTATAAGGCCTATATTTTAAGGTCTATGGAGAAAGATGATGAAGCTCTTAAAATAGTGGATGCTTTGCTCAAAGAGCAAGAGGATGAGGATTTGCTTCTCTTAAAAGGTATGCTTCTTTTTGATAACGAAGATTATAAGGAAGCGGCCAAGTACTTTAGGAGAGTTACTGAAATAAATCCTGAGAATATTGATGCTTGGTACAATCTCGCTTCTTGCTATGATGCTCAAGAGAAGTATGATATCTCTGAGAAGTACTATTCTAAATTGGTAGAAATTAATCCAGAGGATGCCGAAGCGTGGAACAATTTGGCTGTGGCAAGATTGTTTCAAGAGAAATACGAGAAGGCATTGGAGGCCGCAGAGAAGGCAATTGAGCTTGAAGAGGATTATGACAATGCATGGTATAACAAGGGCTTAGCATTGCATTATTTGGAGAGATATAAAGAGGCAATTAAGGCATTTAAGAAATGCATTGAAATTTCAGATGACCCTGATGCTTGGTACGCTATGGGAATATCCTATGCAAATATGGATATGAAGGAAGAGGCAAAGAGAGCGCTAAAAGAGGCACTTCGCAGAAGCCCTGACGATGAGGAGATTAGAGAAGCATTGGAAGGGTTAGAAGAATGAATAGCAAGAAGGAACTAATCACATTTATAAAATTTACACTTGTGGGCATACTTGGTGCTGGTGTGGGTGCAATCATAATAACTTATTTTACCCATAAGCTTCCAGAAGATGCAAGTCCCTTAGCTTACATAGTTCCATATCTCTTATCTGTTGAGGCAGGTATACTTGTTACATTCTATCCAAATGATGTGTGGGTTTTTAGAGAGGAGCAGTATAAGCTGAATGTCTGGCAGAGGTTAATGGCCTATCATGGTGCGCTATTTGGAGGATTCATAATACAAACCATAGTGTTTTCTTTCTTTCTTTTGATTCATACTCAGATGAGAACCTCTTATTTTATGGGAGTAGGTGCTGCGGCTCTTTGGAATTATGTTGTTAGTAGAAAAACTGTGTTTGTTGGGGGTGAGAAAAATAAGAATAGCGGTATTCGGGGCAGGCTCACTGGGAAGCGTTCTGGGGGCAATACTCTCAAAGAAGAATGATATTCTCTTAATAACTCGGGGAGAGCATTTAAATGCAATAAGAGAGAATGGACTAAGGGTTGAGGGTTTTACCAATGGCTTATTCAATATTCCTGCGGAGGAACATTACCCGGGGGGATATGATATTATAATTTTGACAGTTAAGGCATATCAAACTAAGGATGCAATAAGAGAGATAAGGGGAGAGTATAAAGATGAAATAGTTATCACATTTCAGAATGGTGTGGGAATAGTGGATATGCTAGGAGATTTTGATGTCATTCCAGGAGTAACGACCCATGGAGCAACTTTAATCTCCCCGGGCATTGTTAGGCATGCTGGCTACGGAGATACATTCATAGGGGAGAAAAATGGAGAGTTAACAGAGAGAATTTTTGAAATTGCGAAAAATTTCACAGAAAGTGGGCTAAAAACGGAAGTGGTTAATGACATAATGGAGAGAAGATGGATTAAAGCGGCTGTAAATGCTGTTATAAATTCCCTTACAGCCATATTTTCCGTTAAGAATGGAGAGATATTGGAAAATGAGAATTTAAAGGAGATGGCGAGATGCATATCTCAAGAGCTCTCTTCATATCTTCAAAGAAAAGGTATAAAGGAGGATATTTACTCTATTGTTGAGGATGTATCTCTTAAGACCAAAGAAAATGAATCAAGTATGCTTCAAGACATAAAGAGGGGAAGAAAAACAGAGGTAGATTACATATTAAAGCCATTTTATAGTGAGAAATGTTTTTACCTTCTCTATCATATGATAAAATATATGGAAAAATAATTTAAGATTTTTTGAAATTACACAAATTTGTGGAGAATATTATATTAATAAGTTTCTAATCGCTTAAGCGAATGAGCATTGAGGATGAGATTAAGGAGAAAATGGAGGATTACGATCTCGTATTGGTTTATCCCAATAACATTGTGTCCAAATTAGCCATATTTCTAACTAGATTAGTTTTTCCATCGGTTAAATACAATCCACTTTCCCCTGTGTTTGGATATAAAGGAAAAATATATGGAATTTGGGAAGAAGGTAATTTGGCTGATATTTTGGTAAATCATAAGTATAAGAAAGCATATGTGTTGAATAGGAAACTTAAGTACAATCCTAAAAGAATGGATGATATAATGGAACAATTTCACAAATATGATGGAGTTAAATTAGTGATAAGATATGCAATCACCAGTGTTTCAGGGGTTTTGATGAACTTATTAATTTTTGCCACTTTCTATAAACTTTTTAACATCAATGATTTAATCTCACTTACAATTGCAATAGAAGTTAGTATAGGAATAACTTTCTTTTTGAATAACAATTGGGTTTTCTCTAATAGGGTTTATGCAAAGCCATTATGGCGTAGATTTTTTGGTTATCATTTTATTCTAATTTCTGGAATGCTCATAAATATTGGAACCTATTATGTTCTTTCTCTATTTCGCATTAATTATCTTCTTGCTGATTTTATAGGTATTATTATTGCAGGAATATGGAGCTTGTATATGGTTGATGTGCATGTATTCTTTTCACAATATCAAAGGTCAGAATAACGCGGGGAGGGGGATTTGAACCCCCGCGGGCAATAGCCCAATGGCTTAGCAGGCCATCGCCGTACCGCTCGGCCATCCCCGCCTAAATTGCCATATGGAAATTTTGTATATTAATTTAGCCCTGCAAAAGAGCCACCGGGGGGATTCGAACCCCCGACCTGCTGATGTCTTGAAGCCCGCGGCTTTAGGGTAAAGCCCTTTTTAAAGAGCTTATACAAGTCAGCCGCTCTTCCGGGCTAAGCTACGGTGGCACTAAGATGTGGATAATTGTATGGCTTATAAATTTTTCTTTGGAGATGAATAAGCTAATTTTCTGTATTTCTGAGTCAATCGTGGAATTTTGTATAGTTGTGAGAAAGGATATATATAACAACTCACATGCATTTTATTGATTTGAGAGAATAAGAAATACCTATGTGGGAATGAAGCATGGAGGTAAAAGGATGAGCAAGAGAATTAGAGCCCTGCTAATCGGAATTGGAGTTATTGTAGTTATAGCCATTCTCCTCGGCGCGTATTTTGCCTCGCAGCCAAAGGTGAAGTGGTGGAAACCTGCAACTGCGATGGAAAAGCCTGTATTGAAGAACTATCCGTCAGTGATCATAGTCTATAGAAATTATTCCAAAGAAGATTATATTTTGGGTATCAACAAATATGCAGGGAATTTCTCCACCAACAAAAATTTTGATATTGGGATAATATTGAAATGTAGTAGTTATGCACATTATGTGGATGATGTTGATGAACTTCGTGGCAATCTCACCGCCTATGCAGAGCGCCTGAGCGGAGATTACATACTGCAGAAATTGGTAGTAGGCTATCAATATGGAAGCGAGGAAGAAGATGAATACACAGGGGTAGAGTATGTTGATACTTATGTATTTAGAGGTGCAAATCTGTGGTATGACAGGAGTCCAAGCACATATCCAAATAGTCACGATACCATGATGTTGGATGAATGGGAATATGGTCACAAATTAGTGGGTGTAAACAAAGATAAGAAAGATGCAGATTTCT
>WAKY01000044.1 GCA_015523135.1 Candidatus Aciduliprofundum sp. | reverse complement strand
TCAATATATTCAATTCTATTTATGAGCATTCCATTTTTCGCTGTGAGAAGAGGATCAAAAATCACAAACCAATCGTATTCTTTTGCAAATTTTGCAACTAAACCTGCAGAAGAGCCGAGCATACCTACCTTTACAAATCTTATTGGGAAATCTTCAATTATGGCTTTTAGCTCTCTCTCCACAATCTCCTCGCTTAAAGATTCAAACCCGATAAATCCTTTTGTATTTTGATAAGTTATTGTAGTTGGTACCCCTAAGCCATAGAATCCAAGCTTGCGAAAGGTTATTATATCCCTAATCACCCCCGCACCAGAAGTTGGGTCAAGGCCAGCGATGCTTAGAAGGTACTCCATAATTGCTCATCATATCGCAGTATAAAAATTTGTTTACGAAAGAAAGTGTTAAATACCCCTTTTTCATACTCGGCACTATGACTTTCCAAGAGGCAGTAAATAGGCTACTTAACAAAAAGATATGTATGAAATGCTATGCGAGGAATCCTCCAAACGCTACACGCTGCCGTAGATGCGGTAGTCATGATCTTAGGCCTAAAGCCAAAGAAAGAAGAGGGGGCAAGTAATTTTATTCCTCGTTTTCTCCATAAAACTCTTTTAGTTGCCAAAGCACATAGTTTCTTATTTCATCCACCGATGGATATTTTCCCACCGGCTCTCCATTTATTAAGTAAGGTTTGAGCATATTTTCTAATTCTCCTCCACAAAGTGGGCAAGTGTTCATATGCTCTTTATAACTTACAAAGAATTTGCCGCAGTTCTTACATCTATACACTTTCTTTGCACCACTGAACTTCCCCTTTTTAGCCATAGGTCTTCCTTCAATCTCAACTATGTCCATAGCGTAATCTATTGTTTTTGCATTACTTAGCGATGTACCTACTCCAAATCCAGTGGCTCCTGCTTCCCTTAATCTCTTTACACTATCCTCATCCAATCCGCCAGAGACAAATATGCCCACATCCTTGTATCCTCTTATATCAAGCTCCCATCTAACTTCCCTTATGATATCTTCAAAATTGCCCCTGCGAGATGATGGTGTATCTAATCTAACAGCTGCAAGGTCCTTTAAAATCTGCGCTGCCTTTATTGATTCAAATTTCTCATCACCAAATGTATCTATAAGTGCAATCCTAGGCACTCCTTCTTCTACAAATTCATCAAATTTCTTCCATGCTTCTTCTTCCCCTAAAGTGAGAATCAAGGCATGGGGCATTGTGCCACTTGGCTTTTTTCCTATGTGCTCTGCTCCTATTATGCTTGATACGCCATCACAGCCTCCAATGTAAGAAGCCCTATCAATTAGAGGTGCGATGGATGGATGCATTCTCCTAACTCCAAAGGATAAAACTGCATAATTGCCCGCTGCTTGCTTTATCCTCGCTGCCTTCGTTGCTATTCCTGATGCTTGGCATATGAACCCAAGCATTGGAGTTTCGTAAATTGCAAATTCTTTGTAATCTCCCTCAATTGCCATTACAGGTATTGGAATGCCATTCTCGTCCCTCCTTGGAAATATTGTGCCTTCGGGTAATGCGTAGAGATTCACATTTTTCCCCTTCAAAAGTTCTATGACTTCATCAAGACCTGCAAACACCACCCAATCGTAGGGTGGATTAGCCACTGTGAATTCTGCATACGCTTTCTTTTCTATCTTATTCCTTTCCAGAATCTCTTTAGTTCGCACAAAATAAACATCCGTGGTTCTACCCTTCTTTATATCTTCCTCACTTGCCATATGAAATCTCATAATTCATCACTCTCCACTATTTTTGCACCATAAATTCTCTTCATATACTCTATTGCCCTCTTATGCGCATCCTTACTTGTACCGCTACAAGCGTCCTCAATTATATGCACATTGAATCCGCGGGCAAACGCACCAAAAGCGGTGTGTTGCACACATATATCCGTGGCAACTCCACATATATAAACATCCTTTATTCCCTTCTCCTTCAAAATATCCGCAAGGGGAGTAAATAAAAATCCATCATAGGTATTTTTCTCCATTATTATATCTTCTCCTTTTGGCTCTAGCTCTTCTACTATCTTCGAGCCCCATGTGTTTTCCATGGCATGCTCTCCCCAAACTTTGAGCTCGGCATCTCCTTTTTTATGAGAATCTTTGAGGTATATTACCAAATCCATTTCTCTAAATTTTTCTGCTATTGCCCTAATTTTTGATACTATTTTTTTGGCATCTTCACTACCGAATTTTCCATCAACGAAATCGTGAATCATATCAACTATGAGCAATGCTCGCATGGGGTGAATAACTTCCTCATTTACTTAAATTTTGCCTATTCTTCCTTCCACAAATGCAAGTTTCCATGAGGTACTCTTTCAAGCGCATTTCCCTTTAATTCCTCTATGTACAATTCTGCCACGAATACCTTACCTTGAATAAGATGACCACCTTTCACACTTCCGTCTTTATATCCCAAAATTGCATGGATATGTGAGAACGGTTTTCCATCCTTTATACTCACATTTCCAGTTGCGAGGAGAAGTTCATGCACATCCTCCACATCTATCTCCTCGTACTTTCCTTTCTCAATGCTGAAGTATCCCAATTTTGCTTTCTTTAATGAACCAATAGCACTTAGAGTTGCTGTATTTATTCCTTTTTTATTGCAAAAATCATTCACATAGCTTACTAGCTCTTCATCCTCTGGAACCCTAAAAAGAAATGTTCTTCCCTTTTCATATTCCATTTTACCTCACCAAGTCAAAATGTCATTATTGGCATAAATAATTTACTCAAAATCAAATAGAGTTTTTCTCTTTTTATCCTTGCCAAACGCACCCAAGCTTATCTGCTTACTTCCAGTGAGTAAATTCTCTTCATCAACACCAAAAACATCCGTAATCCTCGCCAATGTTTCTGCAACTCTCCTAGCATAGTATGCATAATCCGGCTTTCTATTGAATTCCATACCCGGTATGTAGGGCTCCACATCTTGCTTTGAACCTTTTGCATTTACTACAATCCAAGCAACTTTCATTCCAGGAATGAACTCATGTCCCATCTTTATCAATTTTCTAGCTGCTTGAACATTGGGCATACTATCTGGATTCTTGTAAAATTTGAAATCTTTCACAGTGCGAGATATGACTAAACTCTCAATGGGTACTTTTCCAGCGCGAACCTTTGCCACTATATCCCTAGCCAATTCTATGGCACCTTGAATATCTCCATCTAAAATCTTCTCAAACACAGCCTTCTGTGCCTCGCTTTGCAAGTCAAAGGAGTCTGTGCGGCGAATCTCATAGCCGCGAACAACCATATTTCCCTTTTCCTCATCTGGCCATATTATCCTTCCTACATACCTCTTCTTTGCACCATGGGAGAAGAATGGCTCAAGAATTTTCTCAAATTCTAAAATTAATTTTTCCCTCTCTGATATCTCTTCCGCTTTTTTCATCCCAAATTCAATTGTCTTCTCTAAATTCTCGTAAGGGGATTGGAAGAAAACGCTATCCGTGTCTCCATAAACCACTTTTATTCCCTCTCTCTCAAGCTCTGCGATTATTCTCTTTATTGTATCCCTTGCAAATGCAGTTATGCTCGCCCCTATATCAGGATTTGTGAATCTGTAAAAAGAAGAAGCCAATACTCCGTAAAATGTGTTCATAAGTATTTTTACCGCTTTTTGCAAGCCATCGTAGTAATCCCTGTGCTGCGGATCTTCTTTCATCTTGCGCTTTAATTCATCCCTCTTATTCATAAGCTCTGCTAGAATTTTTGGTATGAGTCCCTCTCTTTTCTCCTTGCTTAGAAATCTCACACCTGTTGGGCTTACAATATCCCCATCTTTGCTAAGCGTTGTGAAGCATATATTGTACTTTATTATGATGCTTGGATACATGCTCTTAAAATCCAAAACACAAACCCAGTGATATAGGCCCGGCTCAATTGTATGCACATAGCCCCCCTCTATCTTTTTACTCTTCCTCTCTTGTCCTTGCAAAGGCACGCCTATATTGTGCCTATCTGCCTCCCTTATTAGCAAAGAATCAACCCAAGTTGAGGTACCAGAATGGATGACATCTTCAAGGGGAAATTTCGTAACTGTGGCTAAATCAAGGTACTTGTCAATTATTCCAATTTCAAGTAAAATTCTCAAAGCGAGCTCGGCATCCTTCTTGCAGTACTCTATAACTTTTTCCTTATCTTTTTTCCATTCTTCATCAATATTCGTTCTATCCACATCCAACTTTCCCTCGCCAAATAGATGCATGGCCACAGCTTGTAGAGTTTCTTGCTTTAAACGCAACTCCTTCTTTACAGCCCACCAAGCATCTTCTATAACTCTTCCATGCAATCTCCAAAATTGCCCCACAATTCTCTGGGGTTTGCTTTTATCCCTTCCTATCAAAAAATCCATTCCGTACTTCTTGTATCTATCCGAGAGCAATTCTAAATCATAACCATCTATGTTGTATCCCGTTATGACATCCGGGTCCTCTTTCCATATTAGTTCAAGAAATTTCCACAAAATATCTTTTTCATCACCCTCAATGCTCTCTTCCCTTATCTCTCCATTTTCCCAGATGGCTATACCTATTGTGAATATTTTCCCATCCTTCATCGAGTTCTCTATATCAAAACTTAGAATTTTTAAAGGAGGCTTAAAATCCCCAATATTCTCAAATTTTTCTGCATTTACCACAAGCTCCGTGGTATATTTTCCTTTTTCTTCCTCCTCTCCATAAACTCTCACGCAAGAGCCAAGGTCAAAATCGTAGATGAAACGCTGATGGAATGGAATGTCGGCTGCGAGAACATCGCAGAATTCCAAAGCTTCCCTTCTATATCCCGGAGTTTTCCACGGAGAATGTAATGTAACTTTAACGCATTTTCTCATCTTTCCCTTATGCCACAACTCAACTTCTTCCATCTTGCTTATCTCTGGATCCTGTGAGAATTTCTCTAAAATTGTAGAAGGAGGTTCAACTAGGTAGAAGTATGGCTTGAATCCCTTGTAGCGAGCTACTATGCTCTTTCCATCCTTCGTCTTTCCATAAAGCTCCACAACTACACCATCTTCTTCCCTTGAATACGAAGCTGTCAGTAGACGAACATCCCAATGCACATATAAACAATCACATTGGGGAATATAATTGTTGCGATTAGAAAGTTAGAACTTTGCCCACAGCCCAGTTTGTGAAGTATGATACCATTATACCTATCCAAACAAGCATAGAGAAATGCAGGTATATGCTATGCTTGTGCGAGCCGCTCACAATCTTTATTATCATCGAAGAAACTAGGGCGTGGATGACTAAGAGAAGAAGAAATATAACATTAGCCGTTTGAATGGGGAAATGGGCAGCTAAAAGAGGGATGTGTATATACTTTTGCAAATCTACAGGATAGTATTTTATCATTGAAGCCATCATCTTCATTAAATTAAGGGTAGTATAAAGCGTAAAAGCCATACCTACCATAAGGCCATAGAGTATACCTGTTAAATTGGCTGCCGATTGAAATCTTTTCTTTCTGAGACCTATCATCCTAACATAGGACTCACTTATTATTTTAGAAATTTTTCTTGGATTCCCGCCCATGTCTAAGCCCGTTACAAACATATCCGTGAATTTTGAAATTAGATTGCTTCCCGTCTCTCCTGCAAAATAGCGCCAGGCCATTTTTTTATCTATTCTTGTTAACAATCTTTTATACAAGGTATCGATGTACTTTGTCAACTTTCCAAAATCATGCTTTCTTAATCTCTCCATAGCTGTAACATCACTACCCTTTGCTTCAATATAGCTTCCAACAGCACGTATAAATGCATCATAATTTGTATCACAATTAATTAAATCACCCTCCGCATTATGGATTAAATACCCAGGATAAAACAATGGCACTATAGATATTGCAATTACCAAAGCAAGAGGTATTCCTAAAAAGTAGGTAACTAGAAATAGGATTATAACAGCAAGATATGTAAAGGGAAGAACTTTAAGGAGTTTAATCTCATGAGGAGAGCGTACATCTTTTCTATTATGCCAAACTTCATCTTCTGGTAATCTTATCTTAATAGCATAGAGCATTATACTTTCCACAGTTACAAATCCTAAGAGGGTGAGAAAGAGAAATATAGTCATATCTCCAGTTGTGAACATTGGTAATATTGCAACAAACACAGCGAAGAATAGCATAGAAATAAGCATAGAGACAAAAGTTTCTTTGTAAACATCCATTTGCGAAAGAGCAGCCTCATATTTTATCGCATATGTCTCCATCACAACCATTCTTTCTTTCTCCAAGAACACTTCAAAATCTTCACCTGCATCTGCACTATGTGCTAAACGATCTAAGAAATCTGCAAGTTCTACACTTGGACATTTCTTAGCCACAACTCTAGTTGCATCCGGCAAGCTTAGGTTCCAATACTCCATCAGATTGTAAATCTTTGCAATTTCATCACTTAATGCCCCATATTCTCTTATCTCTGAGAGAATCCTAAAAATCTCTTTTCTGGGTAATCTTGTGGATGCAAGAACTGCCATTCTTGTGATAAATAAATGCATATACCTTTCAATTTCTTTCTTTCTCTTTTCTCCCTTCAGCAATGGAAAAAACATAACGAGCATTACGCCAAAAGCAGGAATCATATAGAGTACGATTATAAATGGAAATTCAGAGAAGAAGCGAATCATCATAGATAAGTAAATAGTAACAAATATTGTTGTAAGAAGTATAGGCACAGCGTACATTATAATGTATCTACGCCAAGGAATGTCAAATGAAGCGTATAACCTTGCAAATTTTTCCATCATCCCTGCCATTTTTATCACACCGTAAATGGTAGTTTCTCCACTCCAAATTTCTGGAAATCCACTATTATCTTCACAACATCCCTATAGCGGAATATGTTGTGCTCAATCATCTTCTTGATTATCTTGGCTCTAAGGAATAAATCGTTGTATATTTTGCGTGGGTCATCATAGCCCAAAAGTGGAGCAATTTTCTCTTCGAGAATGTACGAATTATTCAAGCCCCTGAATATATGCTCATCTCTAAGTGGGTCCCATACAAAAACTGCTTTAGTCATAACGCCTCCAAGCTCGCTTGAATAACCCAATATCTCTTCTACAGATAGAACTCTCCTCAAGGTTCTGCCCTTCAAATAAACTGCTTGCTGGAATACGCCTATATTTAAGTTATCCATGAACGTCACAGGTACATTGATTGGAGGAGAGCTGAGACGCTGTATCATTCTTTTTATTGATGATGCGTGAAATGTAGCCATAACAGGATGTCCTGTCTGCATTGCCTGGAAAGCTACATTACCCTCTGCACCTCTTATTTCTCCTACAATTATGTAATTAGGCCTACTTCTCAAAGCAGCTTTTAGCAAATCAAACATTTCCACACGGGATTCCTCTGGGCCAGCTTCTCTTGTTAGTAACCTTTGCCAAATCTCATGGGGCACATGTACCTCAGGGGTATCTTCCGCTGTAAAGACTTTATAATTGTAGCGTATAAACGGAACTATTGCATTTAATGTAGTAGTTTTACCGCTTGCTGTCTCTCCAGATATGAATATACTCTTCCCATACTCAATTGCCATCCAGAGATAAGCTGCTATTTCAGCTGAGAATGTACCCCATTTAACCAATTGTGTCACGCTAAGTGGCTCTGCTGCGAATTTTCTTATGGTGAAAGAAGCACCCTTAATACTAACATCATCCGCATAGATTATATTAATTCTAGAGCCATCAGGCAGAGCTCCGTCTACAATGGGTCTTCCCGTGCTCACCGGCCTGCCCATTCTCTCGCTCATTCCTCTCAGATATGAATCAAGCTCATCATAACTTGTAAATTGCACATTTGTCTCCATTGTTTCAAATACCTTGTGGATTAGATGCACTGGCTCTATCCCTATAGCATGTATATCTTCAATGTATGGATCCCTAAGTAATGGCTCCAATGGTCCACTTTCAATTATATCCCTTTTCAAGTAATACTCGATCTTATTGTATTCTTCCTGAGTAACAGGCACTTTTATTTTCCTAAACATACTCATAAAGCCTTTTTTTTCTTCAAATGGCACTGGCTCTTTCACAAGTATAACGGAATCTTTGAGCAATCTTTCCAATTGCCTTTCAAATTCCTCCTTAGTTTTGTGAGGTGGCTCATAGCCTGCTTTTATGAATATCAGCTCCCTGATTTTATTATATTTCACTCTCTCCTCATCTGTTAGCTCTGGCTGTATGACACGATATTTTCTGTCCCCCCTTCTCCCAAAAATGTGGATGAATATGGGGTCTCCCACAGGGTATATCAGGTTGACCCAGTCAAGGTCTTTCATATCTCTTGATAATTGCTCATAAAACTCTGGTGTCTCGTTCAATTCTTTTTTTACTTTCTCTATGTACCTTCCCAAATGTGGATTTCTCTTTATTGCCAGGTCAACCTTCATCCCCATGGCCATTTTTACCACCCCTTATGAAATAGCCATAATCTCTAAGATTATTCCAGTTCCTGCTTCAACTCTGAAAACTATTGTATTTTCTATTCTGCCTTGAGCATTTGAGTACCTCCTCACAAAAGCCACTCTGTTCACCATTCCCCCTATTTTGTTTATTGAAGTTTCAAGATACACATTGGCTGCTGCCCTAAAAGGTGCTAATATCTCTTCTTTCATCACCCCCTTTTCAACATTCAATATTATCGTTCTATCAAGGGCCATTAATCTTTTGAAGAATGAGAGTAATTGCACTGAGCGTGATTCAACATTCAAGCTTGCCTTTACTAAAGAGGAAAGTGTATCGATTATTATTATATCCGTCTTGAATAGAGAGGGTGAAGACATTAATCTACCAAGAAAATCCTTTCTATTGCGCATATTTCCAATTATTGGATACACAGGAATAAATACAAGGCGATTATGAAGCAAGAAACTTGCAATTGGATAATTTAGAGAGTACATCTGTTTGATAAAATCTCTTACGGTTAACTCTGTGGATATAATGGTAACTGTATGCCCATTCATTAAAAATCCATAGGCAAATCTTTGTGTCAATGCGCTCTTACCGCTACCGTTCTCTCCCTCAATCAAAACCAATGAGCCTTCTGGAAATCCACCGCCTAAGCGCGAATGGAGCTCATCCCTCTCTATTTTTATCTTGTACATAGCTCACACCTTGAAGTAGAATGTATCAGATATTCCATTTTCAAGCACGACCTTAACAACATGGTCTCCCGAGGAAAGATTAACATTAACCGTTATAGTTATTGTATCACCGGGCATCCAAGTATCGTTGCTAACTGTATAATCATCCTCGTTTATGCCATCTATCAGAATAGTTATATGCGCAGTACTCAATGGAACTTTTCCCGTATTTTTGAGATAGAGAATTAAAGGGTTGTTGCTCATATGATTTGGATCATTAATTATTTCAAAGCTTCCGGAGAGTTGATTTGCTAGCATATCTCCCCTATCTTGGATACCATTTGATATGCTTAGTATAGCACTTGCCGCTACTCCCACAAAGCTTGCAGCGATTACCACGGAGGCGATGAAGAATATTATGTGTGTAGCACTTGTACTTAGGCCCATGCTATCACCTCAAAGGTATCCGTAGAACTCATTCCCATACTCATCAACAATCTTCACCCTATACCCCATATCCATAGCATAGAGGCCTGAGGAGTTAATGTATATCTTTCCATAGACATCAATGTTCTGCGCGTACTCTTCCAATTCTATATCTTGCACAAACTCTTTACTTTGGTAAATTAATATTTCGTTGTGATTATTTAGGATGAATATGAAAGAACCTTGCATGCTTTGCGATGCAGCTATCCTCGTAGCATTATTAATTCTCCAGTCGGTGAATGAATAAACATAAGTGCCAGAGGATGTGTATGCGTATATTTCGTTTCCTTCAAGCACATATACATATTTTCCTATGGCAACATCCCTTCCTTGGGATATTGAAATTTGATTAAGCAAATCTCCTGAGGAATCAAATATGTAGAGAGTGGTATTGGAAACTCCATAAACCCTAGTATCATTAGCTGCTATGGCTATTATGCCAAAATTATCCGCAAAAGATCCCTTGTAATCTCCAGAATAATCGTACTCTAAGATTTCGGTGGAATTTAATACATAAATGTACTTTCCACAAGCAATATCCAATGGCTCTCTTATCTCTTTATACCAAACTTTGCTACCTTCATAAGAATACGCAGTTATCCCTGTAGAATTCAATATGTAAATTTTATCTCTCTCAGCGGATGCTATAACATCATCACCTACATCCATTTTAAACTGTATTGAATGGTAATCACCAAGGAAGTAAGATGAATCCACAAATATCTTTTCATACTCTCCCGTATACCAATACGCTTGAGATGTGAACGCTACAACACTTCCATTTACCAACAAAGTAGTTGAGTTCATATCCAAAGTATATGGGCCTTTATTGTAGCCCCAAATTTCAATTTTTGACGAATTGTAAACTATTCTGTCAATTTCTATCACATTCTTGGAGCCCTGAAGAATTTCGCTTCTATTTTCCATTCCCTGATTTGTGAGAGTATATGAATAGATAAGACTATTCAAGAGAGTTATAAGCATCATAATAGATGCCGTAAATAGAATACCATAAGCAGCAGTTGTGCTCAAGCCCATATCACATCAACTCCACATACCTTGATATATACACAGATGGCGTAGTAATTTGCTGCAAGGTTGAAACTCCATGCTTTGGTATGATCTTTATACTGAGATATGTCTGTGGCAATAAATCCAAGCTGTTTGCTGTGGCATTAAAGGATAACGCAACAATATCCCCTGTAGTGATAGTATATTGACTTAGGGTTTGGGGAGGTAGGTCTCTTATAACTCTCATACCAAACACTCCACTACCTCCCTGCGGATTTGCACCTCCGTCAAAGCTTACTGAAGAATTGAAAACTAGATCTACAGAATTCTGGCCATCACTAACTTCTATAATCACATCTCTCAAATCAACTGCAGGACTTCCTGGAATCAGTGATACTTTAATATCAACCCAGTCAATTTGGTCATGATAAGGGGCTGTTGTACCCCATTCATTATTGTATCTGTATCCACCAATTGATATTATTTTAAACCCTGTAGATACATCCTGTATTGCTAAATTTCCTGTATCCTCTGCCTGCTGCTGAAGTTGATAAGAAACTTGAATAAGTACCACTGCAGTTACTGCTGAAACAATGATCATTGCTATGAAAATTATGAGCGAACCGATGCCGAATTCTCCCTGTTCTCTATTCATCACCCTCTTCATATTTCACATCACCTCTTGGCATCACCTCCCATGGTGATGATTGGAGGAGAGCCATAGGCTCTCCTCGAGAGAGGCCCGAGGTGATATCGCTATCACCTGCGGGCATTCAGGGCCTCTCTCAAAATTCAAAAGGATATAAGGTATTAAAAATTTTTTCACTAAAATTTATAAATTGTTAAACATAAGAGATATCAAATAGTGATTTTCAAAAATGATTTTCAACCTTAAACCCTTCTCTGCTTATCTCAACCTTGTATGCTTTACCCCCAACGCTTTCTATTGCCTTTGCAACTTCGTCTTGCTCATCTGTAAGTGCTACAATTGAGCCTCCGCCGCCAGCTCCTGTTAATTTTGCCCCGTATGAATGTTTGAGAGCTGCGTTTATCATCTTCTTTAGCATGGGATGATTTACACCCAATATTGTTAGAAGCTTGTTATCTTTGTTCATAAGTTCCCCTATCCTTGCATAATCCTCATCTTGCAATGCCTTTACTGCCTCCATAGTTATTTTCCCAATTTCTTTTATCACATCCCTTGCAAAAGAGTTCCAATTATAGAAACGACGAACTTTATCAACCATGTCCTTGGTGGAACCCCTAATACCAGAGAATCCCACTACGAGTTTCAAAGATGGCACTTCTATGTGATGAATGTACCATTTTAAATTTCCCTTTTCAATTTTCCATAGAAAATTCTCACTTATCTCCTTATGCACCAATATGCCCTTGCCATGGGTAACTGTACTCGTATCTATTGGGCTTGCACTTCCCTGCGTTCTATATTCTGTTTCAAATCCTAATTTTGCTATTCTCTCCTCGTCTATTTCATTTCTCATGCCCAAAATCGCAGTTAGAATTGCAACAGTTATAGAGGCGGAAGAACCCATACCTGATGCGGAAGGTACCTCACTCTTTGTTTGTATATCCAATGGCTCTCCGTCCCAACATAGCTCTATTGCGTTTTTTATGTATGAATGGTACTTATCTTTCATAGGATAACCGTTTACTCTGTATTCATCGCTCTTCTTTATTTTAACATAGGTTCTCAAATTTATTGCCACTGCTATGGCTGGCTCTCCATAAACAACTGCATGCTCACCGAACAAAATGACTTTAGCTGGTGCCGATGCCTCCACGAAAGATTATTCGCATTATGATGATAAACATTTCTCTCATAGAGTTAGCTCAACTTTATCTATTTCCTTTAATGCATTTCTTATTAGGTTTATAGTATTTTCTAAATCCTTCTTATCAATCATCTCAACACTTGAGTGCATATAACGAAGAGGAATGGATATAACTACCGTGGCAACACCTTCGCGAGATAATTGAATAACATCGGCATCTGTGCCACTCCTACTCGGATTTGGTTCAATTTGATATGGTACACCATTTGAGCTGTTTATAAAATGCTTAACAAGCTTGGGATGAGCCGTGGGCCCAACTCCTATTGTAGGCCCCTTACCAAGTTCTATGGAAATCTCCTCCTTTCCCATTCCCGGCATCCTTGCATGGGTTACATCAATCGCTATGCCAATATCTGGTTCCACTCTAAATCCAGAGACCTTAGCACCCCTTAATCCGACTTCTTCTTGCACAGTAGCTACAAAATATATTGTTGCTTCACTCTCCAAATCTTCCATCACTTTCAAAATTGTGTAAATTCCAGACCTATCATCTAGAGCAGTTGCCACTATCCTGTTCCCGATTTCGTAATAATTGGGCAAAAAAGAACCAACATCTCCTATACTTACCAAATTTTCTGCTTCTTCCTTCTTTTCTACCCCTATATCCACCCTCAAATCCTTTATCTCTTTTTTCTCTGCCTTTTTCTCTATATGCGGTGGCTTCTCACCTATCACACCATAAACATAACCATCTTTTCCCTTAATTCTAACAACTCTTGACCGTAAGGTTATTGGATTCACTCCACCCATGGGAGAGATCACCAGGTATCCATTATCAGTTATGCCGCTAACCATAAATCCAATCTGGTCCATATGTGCTGCTAAAAGCACTTTTCTCTTTCCTCCTTTTTTCACGCCTATAACATTTCCAAGAGTGTCAACCTGAACATTATCTAGATACTTCTGCATATGCTCTTTTACAATTTCCCTTATCTCCTCTTCATATCCTGGTACTCCAAAGGCCCTGACCAATTTTTCAAGAAGCATAGAGAAGGTATACACCTATGTATCTTAAATTTTAGGATGGGAAAATTAAATAAAGGCAATTGTATTACAATATCTATGTTTGAGATGAACATAAAAATTGTGGACCCAATGCTACACGATAACAATATTGATTCTGTGCTTTTAAATTTTCTGAGCTCAATTGGCTATATGCCCAGAGTTGACCCACAGAGAGATTTTGGAAGGGCAATAAAGAGTGTCCCATATAAATTGTTCAAAGAATGCTTTCTTCTCAGAGCCGATAGAGAGTGGAGCGTTGAAGAGCTTATTGCATATCTCAACACCACTAGAACTACACTTTACAGGCATTTGAATAAATTAAAATCAATGGACCTACTTGATGAAAGGCAAGAGGGTATGAATAAATTGTACCGCTTAAAATATGGAAACTTGGAGAGGGCATGGGTATTTGTGGAGGCAAATGTTAAATTAGCGATGGAGAATTACAGGAAGATGGTTGAGCATATTTCCCAGCTGGCAGGAGGTGAGAAAATTGGATAAATTAACTATAGGTTCAAAATGCGTAGTATACTCAATAACATCCCATGATTCAATAATGAAAACGACTGGGATTTTCAGGGGTTTTGTAGCTCTAGGAGAAGATACATCTATGAGCATAGAACTTGGAGAAGAGCATGGAAAGTTAAAAGGAAAAATAAGACTCATTCCCATGGGATCAATAGCAGCTGTGGATGTAATAGAATTTGCGGAGGAGGAAGAGGAAGAAGACGAGGGGGAGAAATTATACTACAGCTGAATTATAGCCACATCCTCATAAATAGGACCCTTGGGAGTTAATGTGCTCTTTTTTATTTTTATCTCGCTTACCTCTATCTCCCCAAATTTCAAATTCTTGAATCTATCATAATCCCTTATAGCAACTCTTCCCTTTGCCCTGGCCACTGTAAGATGAGGCACATAGCTTTTCTCCTTCTCAAAACCCAGCTTGGATAATTTCTCATCTATACATTTTGCCATTTTGACTATGGGCTCGTAGCCATCAACACCAACCCAAATTACCCTTATATATCTTTCATTTGGGAAAAAACCAATACCTTGCAGGGATATTTTGAATTTTTCTACTCTGCAATCTTCTACAATTTTTTTTATTTCATCTACGAGTTTTTCTTCAATCTCTCCCAAGAATTTTAGGGTTATGTGCATATTCTCCCCCTCAACCAATTTTGCCCTGCCCTCTATGCTTTTTTGCAATTCCCCTATCTCTTTGAAGAATGGAATTTCAATAGCTATGAATGTGCGCATACTTGCTAATCGCATTGGAGGTTAAAAACATTATCTACATTGAGATGTCTGAGGAAACATTTAAGTAAGATGATTTCAATGAAATCGCGGAGGTTATAGAAATTGGGCATTAAGCGTATATCTTTGGTAACTATTCTAATTACAATTGCTATTGCCATAATTCTTACTCAGCTGCTGCAAGGATTGTTCATTTTCGCTCAAAATTCTGAGAATGAATTTTCAGTAAATCTTTATGAGACAAAAGCATCCGCTGCTCCTGTATGGGCGCGGTGGTATAAAATTTACGGGCAATCGGTAGGAATGACTGTGGGAAATAATAGCATAACGCTTCTAGGTAATGAGCTATCTATTTTTGATGCGCCTATGAATCCCTTCACAATGAGAATTGATTATGAGGGAAATTTGTTATGGTCTAAAATTTACTATGGTGAGGAGAATTATTCCTATTCCTTTAGCGCAGTGCTTCCCATCTTCAAAGGGTATTACATTGCGGCGGGAAATATAATAAAAAATGAAACAGAAAATGTTGGAGTGTGTATTATAAAATTTGATGAGAACGGAAATCCATTGTGGGGAAAGGGTTATTATAGCAAAGAAGATGCCAGTTTGAATTTCATTACGAGATTGGATAATGGCGATTATATTGGAGGAGGTTTATTGGGAAATAAGAGCAATACTGAATGGCTTTTTAGCATAGATGCTCAGGGCAATTTACTATGGAGCAAATATTATTCTATGGGTGGGAGTACATCCTTCAAAAGCGCCCTGCCTATTCAAAATGGTATCATTGTAGCAGGAGAAGTAAGGAATGGATATGGAACTTCATTATTCCTCGCTAGGCTAAATTATTCAGGAGATGTGATGTGGTGCAGAAAATATGTGGATATAGTTAGCAATACAAAAATAATCCTTAAATCTATGCAGGATCAAATCTGGGTATTTGCAACAATTCAAGAAAATAAGTGTGATATCCTTTTTTTGAAATTAATTGGGGATGGAAGGGTTGTAGAATCCAGAAGATATGGGACATCTGAAGAGGAACAAATAGGTAATGTGGCTGTGATAAATGATGCTGCGGTTATTCTTGGCTCTTCTGTGCGCGAAGAGAGAGTGCCTTTTA
>WAKY01000043.1 GCA_015523135.1 Candidatus Aciduliprofundum sp. | reverse complement strand
TAATTGAAATGAATATCTATAGCATGGGCATCAATCATCTCAATTGCCTTTTTTACCTCCTCCTCCCCATATCCAAGCGCAAATTGAGGAGCGCCAATATTTCCTATTCTCAATGGAATATCATATTTGGCCACAACTGAATATGTATCCTCAAGCTTTGGGTTCTCTATGGCAGCTCTCTGGGAGCCAACGGCCATACCTATTCCAAGTTCCTCCGCGGCTGCAGCTAAATTTTCATTTATTATCTTTGCAATCTTGTGCCCTCCTGTCATTGCATCAATTATAATTGGATAATTCAGCTTCTTTCCCAAGAATTCCACACTTAACTCTACATTTTCCATATCAACCTTGGGAATTGTCTCATGCTTTAATAGCACATCATCCCAGTAATTGTGATGCGAATTAACATCCTTATCAGCGCATATTTTTATGTGCTCTAATTTGCGATTCTCAATCATTCAACCACCGTCCCTATGAACTCTTCATCATTCATAACCTTATTTATTCTCTCAGGATGGAATCCATTTATAACATACACTTTGCTATAATTTGCAATTTTCCTCATCATCTCAATCTTGTAAGCTATGCCTCCAGTAACATCATCCACCTTTATGGCTGTACTTGGCTCAACATTCCTCTTGAGTTTCTTTATCAATCTCGCTCCCTCCTGAGATGGCTCTTTATCGTATATGCCATCCACATCTGTGAGAAATATGGCTTTCTCAGGTTTAAATTCTTTGGCAAGATGATACATTAGATAATCACCGGAACATATATTTATCCCCTGCTCTTTATCAAAAATTATATCTCCATAGGTAACAGGCACAAATCCGAGCTCAACAGATTTGCGAAATATATCCATTCTTGGCTCATCTCCATAAATGAAGAATGCGTGGGGAGGCAAAGATATTGCGGGGATGCCTCTCTCAAGAAGAATGTCCATGATTCTTAAATTCAAATCTTCCATATCAAAGCCAATCTTAGCAAATCCTTCTCTCTTCTCATTTTCAAAGCCAGAAGTGATGGCATATTCCTTTGCTAAATGATGCCCGAATGAGCCACCGCCATGCACAATGAGCAAATTATTTCGGGGTAATTGTGCTGCTATTCTCTCCACAGCAGATTCTCTAAATCTGCGATATACCCTTTTATCCGTTATCACGCTTCCTCCCAGCTTAATGAGAAGCATAAAAAGAAAAAGAGGTGAACATAGATAATACTTTTTATAAAACTAAAGAGAGAAATGCCAAAAGAATTAAAAGAGAAAGCAGTGTGAAATACAATCTATAAAGCATTCTCTTTGCCTTGACCTTTTCATAGTACTTCCTTGGCTCAATTTTTAGAACTATTATTGCTATTAGACCTCCTGCAATAAGTCCAACAACATTTTCCATGCTCAAAAGCAAAGGCTTGGCTGCATAATTCACATACATAGCTAGAGTTATACCAGATACAGCTAGAGGCGGGAGCAAGGCAGCTGCTATTGCAATTCCCGCTATGCTCTCCAATAATCCCTTCGCATAGGCAAAAACCGCTGCAAAGCCGAGAAGAATCGCCATAAGGATATATATAGGATTTGTATCAAATCTTATCAAAATCTCTGGAGTGAGAGATACAGGAATGAATAGTGAAATCAGTATAGTAGCAAGATAAGAAGTTATAATTACGAGAATTAGCATTATTCCCATATTCAGCAAGCTTAGCCAAGCATCCTTGCTCCTTCCAACAGAGGTATTTATAACAAAGCTGTAAATTGGACCCAAAATTGGAGAGAGAAGCATGGCTCCTATTATAATTGGCACGTTATTCATAAAAAGCCCTATAAGCACGATTATACCTGCTATTATGATGAGTGTAGTTTTACCAACATCAATTTTTGTGTACTTCTTTGAAGATGCCAAAAGCTCTTCAACAGTTGCTCTTCCTTCTTTTTTTATATTCTTTTCTCTCTTTTGTAGCGAGGAGGATATAACAAAATCAGGAGAGGTTACTTCAATAACGCTTTCCCTATGCCTCAAATCCACCGAATTTTGCAATTTGGGTATCAAATCATCCAGAAGGGCATCATTAACATATATATCCACGCGTACTAGGCCATTTTCTAAATCTTCAACATTGTAAATTAAATCACCCGTAGCATTTTCAACCTTTTCAAGCTCTTTTTTCTGGGCTATGACCGTTACCCTTTTCACCGTTGAATATGTGCAACGATAGTATTAATATTTTCTGAAAAATCGGGGTGAGTTGCAACCCTAGAGAAAAAAAGAATAGAAGAGATTAATAAAGGATAAGCAGAAAAATAGACGTATAGAAAATGGTGAAGAAGATTGTTGAAAAAGATGTATCTTCTTACAACAATGTCGTGGTGGGTGTAGAGCACATGCATACCTTATTTCTGGAGATCTATATAGTGTTGGTCCATTCTGCAAATATTCCAATAAGTGGGAATCTATAAGAAATTATATTGAAAAATAATATTTTTTAATTTTATAACATATAAAAATTAACATTGCGCCCATAATGTTAAATATGGCTTTCAATAAAAATGGAAATGTTGGAGATATATTAATAATCAAACCGCTCATAAACAAACCAGAAATTCCTGCTATTCTTATAAATCCTGAAAAGTAACCATATGCAAGTGTTCTTTTCTCTTTTATAAACCAATCATGTATCAAGATAGGACCTGCAACTGTGTCTATCATATCAATTGTGTTCCATATAAGATATGTGATAAGTATGATATCTATATTG
>WAKY01000042.1 GCA_015523135.1 Candidatus Aciduliprofundum sp. | reverse complement strand
TGGTTTACACCGCATGGTCATCGGCATCAACATACAGAGATTCTGACAGGAGAGGCGGCGCAAACGGTGCGAAAATCCGGCTGGACCCGATGAATCAGTGGGAAGTAAACCATCCGGAGGATTTGAAGAAAGTCATCGGAGTGTACGAAAAGATTCAGCGGGAATTCAACGAGGAAAATGAGGGAAAGGGAAGCAATAAGAGAGTTTCCATCGCTGATCTGATAGTTCTCGGCGGATGCGCTGCCATCGAAGAGGCGGCGAAGAATGCAGGATTTGACGTAAGAGTTCCATTCACCCCCGGCAGGGTGGACGCAAATCAGGATCAGATCGAAATTGAATTTTACAGGGAAATAGAGCCTTTCGCCGATGGATTCAGGAACTACTTCAGAGATCCGAGCATGATCGATGAAGATGATGTGTACACCACCCCCGAATATTTCTTGGTGGACAAAGCACAGCTTCTTCGACTCACTGTTCCAGAGATGACCGTGCTGATCGGCGGGTTGAGGGCGTTGGGCGCGATTTACAGGTACGAAAACCATGGAGTCCTCACTGACAGGCTAGGGGTTTTGACCAACGATTTCTTCGCGAATCTGCTCGATATGGATATCGAGTGGAAGCCGGTGGACAATCATGGCTATTTGTTCGAGGGATACGACAGAAAAACGGGTGAATTCAAATATAATGCAACAAGAGTTGATCTTATTTTCGGTCATCACGACGAACTTCGGGCCGTATCAGAGGTTTACGCTGCCGACGATGCGATGGAAAAATTCGTTAGAGATTTCATACACGCCTGGAATAAAGTTATGATGCTCGACAGATTTGATTTGAGAATGAATAAAAAATTGGATGAAAAAGGAGGTGAAAAAAATGATAGATAAGGAAATAGAAGAAGCGATAAACAGGCAGATAAACGAGGAAATGTACTCGTCTTACCTGTACCTGTCCATGTCAGCGTACTTCGAGTCCCTGGGCCTGAAGGGCTTTGCCAACTGGATGTACGTGCAGTACCAGGAGGAGAAGGACCACGCGATGAAGTTCTATAGGTATTTGATAGAGAGAGGGGGTAGAGTGAAACTCTACACTATAAAAGAGCCACCGCATGAGTGGAACTCTCCGCTGCATGCTTTTGAAGAGACATTAAAGCATGAGAAACACATAACGCAGTGCATTAATGATTTAGTGGATTTGGCAGAAAAGAAAAAAGATCGTGCCACATTCAATCTTTTGCAATGGTATGTGGACGAGCAGGTTGAAGAGGAAGCGAATGATGAGGAAATTATTCAAATGTTGAAGATGATTGGAGACCAAGGACATGGTCTTTTGATGCTTGATAGAGAGCTTGCATCCAGAACTTACGTTCCTCTCGTAAATGAGGAAAAATAAAGGAGGTGATTAAAAATGTTGAGTGAAACCATAAAGAGTGGAGATTGGAAAGGAGAGAAGCATGTGCCTGTGATAGAGTACGAGAAGAACGGCGATATAATTGATGTGGAGGTCTCTGTGGGCAAAGAAGTGCCACATCCAAATACACCAGAGCACCATATTGCGTGGATTGAACTGTATTTCAAGCCCGAGGATGGACAGTTCCCTATAATGGTGGGCCGTGTAGATTTTACAAATCATAGCGATCCTTTAACAGAGCCAAGAGCGAGTTTTCACTTTAAGACAGAGAAGAAAGGTAAATTGATGGCTCTGAGCTACTGTAATATCCATGGACTCTGGCAGAACGAAGTTAATGTAGAGTGATAATGATGGAAATTGTGAATATAGACCGTAGAAACTACCAGATCGGTGGTATAATCCTGTTGATACTTGGTCTCATAGGCATGCTCCTACCTGAGTTTGCAACAGGGTTATTTCATATACTCCTAGCAGCGATACTAGTACTTGGGGGTATAATATTCTTCATAGCAGGGTTCCGTGGTGGATGGCTCAACTATTTAGCTGGGATAATACTGCTAATCATAGGTATACTAATGTTCGTTTATCCTTCAGAGTCCATCTCTGCACTAACATTCCTGATGGCTACATGGTTCTTGCTGATGGGTATAGTGCAGACTATATTTGCCTTTGCAGTGAGATCTGAATACTCGGGCTGGTGGAGCCCTCTCATTGTAGGTATCCTATCCTTTATACTAGGAATACTAGTCTTCATGGGTTGGCCGCAGAACTCTGAGTGGGTAATAGGGCTATTTGCAGGTATCGAGTTGTTCCTGGACGGAATAATGCTCCTTATGCTTAGTGCCTACGGAGAATGATGTTCTATGGTGAGCAAGGATGAAGTGCTTGAAGCAATGAAAAAGGCTGGAAAGCCTCTGAAGACGCAGGAGATTGCAGATATGATTGGAGTGGATAAAAAGGAAGTAGATAAGATTGTGAAAAAGTTGAAGAAAGAGGGGAAGATTACTTCCCCAAAGAGGTGCTATTACGCACCAAATTAAAAAGGAGGTGATGGAAAATGGTAGCGATAGGAGAAAAGTTTCCGGAGGTAGAGGTTAATACAACCCATGGAAAAATGAAGTTGCCAGATCACTTTGCTGGGAAGTGGTTTGTACTGTTCAGTCATCCGGCAGATTTCACGCCGGTGTGCACCACCGAGTTCTATGGGATGCAAATACGACTAAACAAGTTCAAAGAGCTTGGCGTGGAGGTTATAGGACTGAGTGTGGATCAAGTGTTCTCACATCTGAAGTGGATGGAATGGATAAAGGATAACTTGGGAGTGGAAATAGAATTTCCCGTTATAGCTGATGATCGTGGTGACCTTGCAGAGAAGCTAGGTATGATACCCAGTGGATCTACACAGACGGCAAGAGCTGTGTTTATGGTGGATCCCAAGGGAATAATAAGGGCAATAGTGTATTATCCAGCAGAAGTTGGTAGAGATTGGGATGAGATACTCCGTGCTCTAAGGGCATTGCAGGTAAGTGACAAGAATGGTGTAGCTCTACCACATAAGTGGCCAAATAATGAATTGATAAAGGATAGAGTGATTGTTCCACCTGCCGGAAGTGTGGAAGCAATAAAAGACAGGGAAGAGAGAAAGAAGAAGGGCGAGATTGAGTGTTACGACTGGTGGCTCTGCCACAAATCACTCTGACCTCTACCCACTCTTTTTTATTTTTTGAAAATCTTTATATGGATGTAATTAAATGAAGTAATGGTGATAATATGTTGTCAAAAATACCTTTTGATCTCGAGAAATTGAAAAAGCTTGCTAAGGAAGAGCCAGATGTAGAGTTAGTGCGTATAGGTATAATTGCGGAGTTAGATGCCATAAATTTATACGAGCAACTTGCCTCTTTGGCAAAAGATGACCTAGTACGCAAAGTATTTTTGGATATAGCGAAGGAGGAGAAAGAACACTTTGGAGAGTTTATGGAATTGCTTCGTAATTTAGATGTTGAGGTAGAAGATGCTCTGCAGGAAGGTAAAGAAGAAGTTGATGAGATGAGGGAAGAATCTTGATTCTTGTACTTGGACATAAGGGGTACTCGGCAAAGTATCCACCAAACACGCTTTTATCATTTAAAAAAGCAATAGAATATGGGGCAGATGGTGTTGAATTGGATGTTTGGAAAACTAAGGATGGAGAAGTTGTTGTCTACCATGATAGAAATCTTGAAAAAGTTGCAGGAGTGGATGTTGATATTAAAAATCCAAGCTATGAAGAACTGCAGGATTACACTATCGAAGGGGAACCCATACCTTTGCTTAGAGAAGTGTATGAAGCTTTGCCAGATGATGCCATAATAAACGTAGAGATAAAAGATGTAGAGGCTGTTAAACCTTCCTTGGAAATTGCCAAAGAATTTGATGCTATAGAGCGCACACTTTTTTCATCTTTCAATATTAAAGCCCTTAAAATTCTCAGAAAACTAAGCAAAGAAGCGAGAATAGGTATTCTTGTGGGAGGCTTAAATGAAATATTCACCATTCCCACACATATCTATTCTGTTAAGGCCAATTATTTGAACATCCCTCATCAGATATCTGGGATAGGTGAGTTTACTGCTAGGGCTCTTATACATTTTTACAGGTTGTTTGGAGTGAGAGTTGCAATATGGACTCCCAACTCTCCCGGTGATTTGCGATTGTTCGAAGGTTTATATGAGATGGTTATAACCGATGAGGTTGAAAAAATGGTGAAATACAGAGATGAGCTTAAATGATTTCAAAATTGGATTACAGAATTGAAGATGCCATAAATGCCCATACTATAGCAGGAATTTTCCTTGTTATTACGGGTATTTTTGCGATTCTTTTTCCACTTTATTTTTCTTTTGCTATTATATATATAGTTGGAATTATTCTTATAATTCTGGGCTTAATTGATGGCTTTTTATATTTTACAACTCTTGGTGAGGAAAAAATGAGGTTGATTGGTTCTATTGTTATGCTTACTCTAGGTCTAACTGATTTATTTTCCCCTATTTTAGGCTTAAAGATATTAACAGTTATAATAATTCTATTTTTTCTATTTGCAGCATTTACAAATTTTATGCTTGCAAGAACCATAAAATCTCAAGCTGGCTCGTGGTTAGCTATAGCTGCAGGCATATTAACCCTTATATTCGATGCATTGCTCATACTTGGATGGAAATCTTATCTCTCCTTCGTATTCATTGGATTGCTTATTGGAGTAGTGCTACTCATGGATGGCTTGGTTTTCTTATTTCAGGGTTATAGAATAGGAAAAAGCTCAAAAATTTAAGAAATGAATTGGAATGGAGAGATGAAATCTCCATATTTCTTTTGTGCTTCTTTTAATCTCTTTTCCTCTGCATCTAATTCCTCATATAGCTCCTTTGGTATGTTGTCCATACTGCTGTATATCTTCCTTATTCTCTCAATCTTGGCTAAGAGATTTGGCACTCTAATTGTAAATTGCTTCTCGTAGTCCTCTTTCTTATATTCCCTATTAAAAACTTCTTTGAATAGTTTTGCAAGGTCCTCGTAATATGGTATGTAACCAATGGGTGTTTCAATGGCATCTACCTCATTATGCACACGTAGGTCCATCCATTTGAGCCATACTTTCTTATCCAATTTGCTATTCAAATACTTTCCATTTTCATCCTTTAGGAAGTAATTCACTGCGAATATCTTCGGTGGGGCTTTGAGTTTTCTTCCAAATTTAAGATAATTTTCAAGGTATATTCCAAGGTGTACGGACATGAAATCAAGTATTGACATTATGTTGAATTTTCTAACTCCTTCTTTGCCCAATGTGGCTGCTGTAGTTTCGGATTCAATTGAGGCACCTTTCATTATTACCCCATGCTGCCAGTTGAACGATTCACACACTGGAGGCCAAGTGTCAGAGTCTCTTCCTCCGAATATCATTCCACTTAATTTCACACCATCTTTTGCATCAATAGCATCTCTATCCAAATTTGGGAAGTATATTAGGCGAGCGGTGAACCTTGCATTCTTGTGGCTTGGAGGTATTTCTTTTCCATCCTTGTCTTTCTTTCCACACCACCATTTTCCACTATGATTCTCTCCCTCGCAGGGTATCTCTTCCCCCATCTCGTTCCAGTATGGCTTTCCTTCGTGCACGAGAACATTAGAGAATATTATTTCTTGTGGAGTATGCAATACTTGCCATATGTATGGGTCATCCTCCTTATTCACTCCCTGTATAATTCCAAATACCCCATATTCAACATTAACCGCTCTGGCTTCTCCATTTATGTCCTTTATGAATGAAAGGTCATCTCCAACTAAACGCTCTCCTATTAGCATACATGTTGAAGTTTTTCCGCACATGCTTGGAAATGCTCCTGTAAAATAAGTTACCCTTCCATTTGGGCCATTAACACCCATGAGAAACATGTGCTCAGAGAGCCACCCCTCTTTTACAGCCTTGTTGATTGTTAATCTAAATGCGGGCTTTTTTAGACCTATAGTGTTTCCTGCATACTGAGTGTTTACAGCATATGTTATGTTTCCTTCAAGATCTATCATTATGCGTCTCTTATCCAAATTCTTGCTTGTTTTTCTCTCATCCACCTCTCCTTCAGAATGTACGAATTTGAGAAACTCAAGGTTTGGATTATCAACGAATACATTGTAGGCTTTGCGATATAGCATAAATTCGCTATGGGCTACATAGGAAGAATCTGTGAGCTGAACAGAAGGTATCATAAACTCAGAATTCTTAGGCCCAAGAGAGAAAAATAGAATGAATAGCTCCTTGCCTTTCATAATTCCATCCATAATTTCCAAGACTTCTTTGATGCCATCATCTCTCTTCATCGTGTTTAAATATGGTAATTTCTCGCCATGAGGCGTAAGGATGTAAGTATGCTCTTTGTCCCTTGCTTGGTCATAGTAATTATCGTAATGTACGGTATGTCCTGGAGTTTTTAACAAACGTTCTTCCTCGTAAACTATGGCCTTGTTTCTTACATAAAGTTCGTCATCCTCACTATCGTTTGCAACGAAAATCTTTGATGGTTTGAGTATTTTTATATGTTCTGCGAGAAAATGATGTAGTTCTGGATTATCTATTTTTTCTAATTTTTTATATTGTTCCTCTTCCATAACACTTTTGAGGTATTCTAAATCATTCATTTTCATCACCTTGTGTGCAGGCATGTTTAGAAATGTTAAAAACCTTTTGCATTTTTAACTTCCACAATTTTTATTCCTCCTTCATCCATAATTATTACTCTTCCTCTTGGATTTCTTAACTCTTCCTTTATTTTGTCTTCATATTTTTTCAATAGTTCTAAAGCTTTTCCTATATTCCTTTCTCTGCTTACCACTGGCAAGAATTTGTCCTTTATCCTCATTATATTTGGCCCGAATTGATAGCCCAGAAAGATTGGTATGTCTGAGAGAATATCAGATATTCCTTTTGCCTTCTCCTTGCTGCCATGCTCTTCCTCAGGTGGGGAGGTATTTTTCCTTTTTTCCAAGAGTGTCAACTTGTCCCCTAGTTCGTATATTAAGAAAAATTCCCCATCGCCAAAGTGGTCTTTTGTTATCTCCTTTCCATCGTTTGTGCTTACCGCTACTTTCATAATTTAGGTATGCCTAAAACATATAAAAAAGTTATTTACGAAGAGAATATAACCATTGTGAAAGTTCTATATGAAAAAGAGATTGATACGAAGAAAATAAAAGTGTCTCCAAGACCAGTTTGGAAATGCACCACTTGCCCCTTCTATGGTAAAAGGCCATCTTGCCCACCTTACGCGCCATCTTGGAGGGATGCGAGGGAATGGGTACATAGCTACAAGAGGGCATTGTTGCTTAAGTTTGAAATTAATATGGAAGATTTTGAAAATGAGAAGAGGAAGATTTTAAATTATCTTCTAAAGAGGGAAAAAGAGTTATTCAAGGAGCATTCCTATGTTTATGCACTATTCCCCGGTGCATGCAATCTATGCGAGGAATGTGAGTTTGAAAAAAGTGGAAAATGCCCTATGCCCGAAAAGGTTCGCTTCTCCCTAGATGCCATAGGGATTGAAATTACATCCATGGTATCCTTGGATTTTGGGGAGAGTGCTCTTTATTCACTAATTTTTCTGGATTGAGCAAAGCTATTAAGATTACAAACACCCCTATCATTGATATTTCGTATATTTCGATTGTAGCCACTGATGGCCAAGGTAAGAAGGCGCCAATCCAAGCTAAGGCGAAAAGGATTATGCTTGCAATTCTTAGCTTTGGAGTTGCAATTCCGAATATTAACATTCCGAGGAAGAATTGTATAAAGAAGTATGTGGATATGAATCCATGGGGCCTTGTACCGCTATGGAAAATTCCAATAAATGCGAGGAATATGGAAGAAATTGTTATAAACGCGCCTCCAATAATTTGCAGCTTATTTCTTGCTATGATAAGCAAATAAATGGAGAAAATGAATAGGAGTGGGAAAGAAAAAATTAAGCCGTAATTGTAGAGCCATGGCGCATTTGCCTCGTTAGAGCCGAGATCGCTTAATGCATTGTGCATAACGGAAAACCAAGGATTCTGAGATATGGAAATTATTGTAAAGGTCCAGTAAACTATGAGGGTTATGAGCCCGAAAAACCTAAGGAATTTGATTGAATTTTTCATAAGAGAGGATGGGATTGCAAAAGAATAATTTTTCCATCCATAACCTTTTTAAATGAAGCCCCAATACCCTCTAACAGGTGAGAATATGGAAGAGACAATAGAATTCTGCACATCATGCGGAAGAGGACTGGATGAGGGCTCAGTGGTATTTCGTTGTCCTAATTGTGGTACTTTAATTGCAAGGTGTAATCGCTGCCGTGAGCAGAGCATACCTTACAAGTGCCCCAACTGTGGGTTTGAAGGACCTTGAGGTGATAAAATGGGAGATGTTTTGGTAACATACAAAATTATGCCGGAAGGCGTAGATGTGGACTTTGAAAAGATGAAGGAAGAGGTAAAAAAGAAGGTTGGAACATTGGGCAAGATTGCCGAGTTTGATTTGCAGCCTATTGCTTTTGGCTTGAAAGCCCTCGTCGTGAAGGTTATTGTTAAAGATGAGGGTGGTGTAGCCGATAAGATTGAAGAAGAATTTAACAAAATAGAGAATGTTCAAGGAGTAGTTATTGAAGAAGTCACCCTAATTTAAATTTTTAATTTATCCCTTTCAATTTTTAAATTTTCTAGTTTTTAAAGATAGCTTAATTTATAGATTCCTGCAGAACTTATCATATAGCAATGTTTAAGTATTTTAAAGTTTTTTGGAAAAAAGTAAAATAAATTTGAGGTGGGATGATGAAGGGAAAAGTTATTAGGATAGCTGTTCTAGGGCTCTTGGCCCTTGTGGTTCTATCCATACTACCAGCTGTACATAGTGCGAATGCAAGTGCAAGCACGGAGGTTACAGTGATATTTCAGTTTGGAAATCAACAGGTTATGAGTGCTAATGTTGTATTGCCCGAGGATAATCATACAGCTATAAAAGCTACTGAATTAGCGGCACAGCAATTGAATTTGCAATTAAATTATTCTTGGTCAAGTTATGGAGCTTATGTCTATCAAATTGGATGGGAAGAGAACGATTGGTCAGGCACTGGCTATTACTGGCATTTAATGGTGTGGCAGAATGGAAGCTATGAATGGCAAAATAGCAATGTTGGTGCAAGCTCGCTCACACTTCACAATGGGGAAGTCATTTCTTGGGTATATACTACCGATAATCCAAGTTGGGTTCCATATGAGGGTGCGCTTGCATATCCCGGACACTACAATGTTTGGGCAACTCCAAGGGGAAATGCCAATAACACTGCTAATGGCTTTTACAATATAACGGGGGATGATTTAATATGGAAGTTTAAAGGGCTCTCTCAATGGGGATTCTCCTCAACGCCTGTTGCTGGGAATGGAATGGTTTTTATAGCTGATGAAGATGCTTTGTATGCCCTTAGTATGAGTGGGCAATTAATTTGGAACAACTCTAAAGGTGCAGCTGGCTATTATGGAATAGCTTCACCAACTCTCTATGGAAATTATGTTACCATTGGAACAATAGACAAGTATGTTAGAGCATTCTACACCAATAATGGAACATTGGCTTGGGAGACATATATAGGGGAGAATATTACATCTGCTCCTGTAGTTGATATAGTTAATAAGGTTCCAATGGTTTTTGTGGCTACATTCAATTTAAATCCCGCAGGGAAATTGTATGCTCTATATTTAGAGAATGGCACAATTGCGTGGAATCTTACACTTATAGGCAGCAATTACTTTGGAATCCCCGCTATATATGAAGGAAAGATAATAGTGCCAATTGCAGGCATAGAAGATACAAACTACAACTGGAACCCGCCTTATGGTATTGAATGCATAAATGAGAATGGCACATACGCATGGAGTTATACTACTAGCAGCTCTGTGAGAAGCACTCCTGCAGTTGAAAATGGGAGAATATATTTTGTTACTACAGGCGGAAAGCTCGTTGCATTGAGCATGGAGGGTAATGAAATATGGGATTATTCAATAGGAGCTTCAACCTCCTCTCCCTCGCTCCATAATGGCATAATTTATGTGGGCAATTCTACTGGTAATCTATATGCAATAAAGGATAATGGAGCCTCAGCGTCTTTATTGTGGAATGTGAAATTAAATGGCCCAATCCAAGCGGGTGTTGTATACTCCTCTGGAAAGATTATTGCAGTTACAAATACCAATGATGGAACTCTCTATGTACTCAACTCCGA
>WAKY01000041.1 GCA_015523135.1 Candidatus Aciduliprofundum sp. | reverse complement strand
GCAGCGATATAATCACAGTGCACAGAGAGATAAACACATCAATAAAAAATGTGCTCACAAAAATTCATAATTATGGAGCTGAGGCAGGTATTGCCATAAATCCAGAAACACCATTTGAGAAGGTAAAGGAATACTTGGATGATGTGGAATATCTTTTAATAATGAGTGTCCATCCCGGATTTGCTGGTCAGAGTTTTATAGAAGATACTTTGGATAAGATAAAAGAGGCGAGGAAGTACATAGATGATGAAGGCCTAGAAGTGCAGATAGCTGTGGATGGGGGAGTAAAGCACCACAATGCGAAAAGAATAGTGGATGCAGGAGCAAATATTCTTGTGGCAGCAAGTGCAATATTCAATGGAAATGTGGAAAACAATATAAAAAAGATGAAAGCCATCAAGTAACTTTTCTTATAACTTTTCTATTCTTAATCTCTATTTTTCGCTCGGATATGAGCTTTATAGCTTCTACAAGCGCTTCATGCTCTTTTTCAAGTACTCTTGCGGCAAGGGATTCTGGAGTATCATCATCTTTAACCTCTACGCATTTTTGAACTATTATTGGGCCATGGTCAACTTCTTCATCTACGAAATGCACAGTGCAACCTGAGACTTTACAACCATAATCTAGAACGGCTTTATGCACATTCTCACCATACAACCCAGCGAAGCTTGGGAGAAGGGCTGGATGAATGTTTATTATCTTATTCTTGTATTTTTTAACAAACCAAGGCGAGAGTATTCTTAGAAATCCTGCCAGAACAATTAAATCAGGAGAGTAGAAATCAATGACCTCTGCCAAGCGCCTATCGTAACTCTCCCGCTCTTCTCCTCTCTTTTTTGGTAATGCTATTGCATCTATTCCCTTACTTTCAGCCCTTTTTAAAGCGTAAGCATCCTTTTTATTTGATATAACTGCAGAGATTTGCACATTTAGCCTTCCCTCCTCTATTGCGTCCATTATTGCTTGTAAGTTTGTGCCCCTACCAGAAACAAGAACCACGAGCTTGAAAAATCTTCTCTTGAAAATACCATTTTTGTAGTAAATTCCAAGAGTATTCAAATCATTTTTGAAATTTTGGAGAATGCCCAAATCCATATACTCTGAGAGGGAATTTAGGAAAGAATCTAACTTACGCTCTTCATAAGCTCTGATGAATGCATAGTACCAAACCTCTCTACTAAGAGGGGCGTTCATCTCATACAATTTTTCTAAACTCTCATCCGGGATATCTAAATTTTTTAGAGTTTTATACACCCAGCCGATGTTTATGGCACTTCCCGGACCCAAGATTTTTATGTATAACACATCTGCTATTTTTTTAAGCACATCTCTCATTCTTTCACCTCCCGAGGTATTATGCTTTTTAAAATTTCAATTATTTTATCTATGGAATCCTCATCCTCTAGCTCTGGAGTTATTTTGTGAATTTTCTTGGGAGTTAAGAGCATTATGTAATAAACGAAAAGCTTGCCACCGGGATGATAATTTTTCCAATAGCCAATAATCTCATTAAAATTTATTTGCCCACCCCAGTATTTAATTCTCTTGGAATTTTTATCAATAGTTAGGGATTTAAACGCATTGAATTTGAATACTATTTTATTTTCCTCATTTATTATTTTCATTTGTCTACCTCCACTATCTCATCAAAGGAAAAAGATGACCAATCCTTTATGCCAAGGGCTATTAACAATTCAATTGGAGAGAGGACAACCTTATTGAAACGGGAAGAATCATCGTATGTGAGCCGAGGGCATGCAGTGTTGACATACGCATCCACATCATAATAAAAATTCTCAGGCACTATGTTGTCTGCCATTATTAGATACGCCTTCTTTCCCTCTTCTTCTATTATTTTTTTAAGATTCTTAGCCAAAGTCCATCTCTTCTGTCCAATTTTTGAGCTTGCAATGATACCAAATTTTTGAGCATCTTTTGCCTTGGCGATGGCGGCATACCTTCTCTTCAAGAAATTCTCCTCATCTATCTTATTTGCACTTCCACTATATGGGTCAAGAACAAACACATCCTTTCCGCTAACAATTTTAGCTCCTAATGCGTGGAAATCTCCAGTGCCCAATAGGATAAAGCAATCCACATGGTTTTTTATCTCCCT
>WAKY01000040.1 GCA_015523135.1 Candidatus Aciduliprofundum sp. | reverse complement strand
GGCACATAAAATATTATTTTGTTTCCATTTACAACATAATCTTTCTTCTCCAAATTTTCAGTGTGTCCACCTTTTGTGTACCATGCTTTTTCTTTTATGCTGCTATTTGAGTTCCACCATATTGCTCCTATCTCATAGGTTTCATTTCCGTAGATGTTTATGATGTAGGCATTTATGTATCCATTTTCGGGGTTTTTATCAATCTCCCCTCTAACCTGTATTCAGAATTCCACATAGTTTCCTTGTGGAGTTCCTCCAAAGTAAACAATATCAAAATTTCCATTTATTTCGGGATTTTCTGGAGCAACTTTATTGAAATGGAATGGGCTATCTGCGCTTGCATAGGGTAATACAATAACTAAAATTACTGCAAATGCCACAATAAATTTTCCATAAACACACATTCTATCACCTTGAGTAGCTAATGTTTTAAAAGTATTTATACCTTCATAGCAGATTGAATATTCTTGCCTTGCTTGCATTTGTCAATTTAATTCCAAAATCCTCTAAGAATTTTGAAGCAATATCCATATCAAGTTTCCAATCGTAGTCAAAACCATCAAATGCCTTTTCAATCCTCTCTTTTTTAATTCTCAAGAATTTAGCTTGCATTGATATTGCCTCCCCCCTTCTCTCTTTAATTTGTTCCGTTGCATTTTTATAGGTGTTTAAGAATTCTTGCAATTCTCTGGAATTTTCGGCTTGTATATTTGAAGCAAGGGTGCAACATGGATACCTTCCAAATATTTCTTCAAATCTAGTAATTTTATAATTCTGCGATAACTCTGATAAGAATGGCTCCCATATGGCAATTGCTTCAACATCCCCATTTTCAAGAGCTTTGACCATCTTATCGGGTGAGGGGAAATACATTATTTGAGCTTCAATTCCTCTTTTTTCTATGTAACTCCTGAGAGAGAACTCCATGGTTGAAAGCTCGCTGCTTCCAAATATCCTCGGATTGGTAACTCTTGATGCTATGCCTCCACCTCTAAAACCACAGCCAGCTCTAATTTTTATATTCCTATAAACTAATGCGAATAGTACTTGTGTTATTAGGGGAGAGCAGCCAACATCCAAATACCCCTCTGCAAGGTCCTTTGTTAAGGTAAATGCACTTTTGTAAATTTTAAGTTCAATTTGGGGGTAATCCAAATCTTTGGAAGCTAAAAGCACTGCGGGATACTCGGTGGCCCTGCCTATACCAACTCTTAAAACTCCGGGTATGGGGAAGGGAGAATACTTAACATGCCATACCCTGTAAGATTTTCCTGCTACCCTTTTCCTCACTATTTTTCCCTCATTTTCAAACTTAGATAGTATGGTAGAAACGGTGCTCTTACTTATCCCATACTTTTTTGTAAATTCTTCCTGCAATACACCATTCTTGCCTGCGTTAAGCAAAATTCTTATTATTTTCTCCTGCATGCAATTAAAGAAGAAATTAATTGAATTTAAACTTTTTGAAATTTTTCTCGCAAGATTAAAATTGGAGCTCGTAATACCCCATTGAACACATGTTCAAGGTGATGCTCATGAGAATAGGTATAATAGGGTGTGGAAACATTGCTCATAATATCGCTCAAAGATTTCAAGTTCAAGCAGTTTACGATATTGCTAGGTCTAAATGTGAAGATATAGATGCGAATATTTGCAATAATGTAGATGAGCTCATAGAAGAGTGTGATTTTATAATAGAAGCTGCATCCCCGCAAGCTGTGATTGACTATGCCCCCAAAATTGTTGAAAAAGGAAGAGATATGCTTATAATGAGTGTCGGTGGCCTAGCAGATGTTAAATTCAGGGAGAAGATATTTGCATTAGCGAGGAAAAATGGAGCGCACATTTATTTACCTTCAGGAGCCATTGGTGGCATAGATTTGATAAAAACTGCAAAAATTGCTGGATTGAGAAAGGTAACACTGCGAAGCACCAAGAACTCAAAAACCCTTGGATACGATGTGAAAGAAAAGAGCTTGGTGTTTAAGGGAAAGGCCAGTGAGGCCATAAAGAAATTTCCAAAGAGTGTAAATGTCTCAGTTCTCCTTTCCATAGTAGCAGGAATGGATATAGATGTTGAAGTTTATGCAGATCCAAATATGAAAGAGAATATGCATGAAATTTTAGTTGAAGGGGATTTTGGAGAAGCGGAGATTAGAGTCAAGAACAAGCCATCGCCTCAGAATTCTAAGACAAGCTATCTTGCTGTTTTGTCTCCCATTTACCTGATAAGCTCACTGGATGATGTGATAAAAATGGGGGTGTAAAATATGAATTTGAAGGAAGAGATAATGAAGCTAAAAAAAGAGAGAAATGCTATAATAATGGCTCATAACTATCAAATTGGAGAAGTTCAGAGAATTGCAGATTTTGTTGGAGATTCCCTTGAGCTTGCAAGAAAAGCCACAGAAGTGAATGCGGATGCTATAGTATTTGCAGGTGTGGATTTTATGGCTGAGACAGCTGCCATATTGAATCCAGATAAGCTCGTTCTCATCCCTAGCAGGATTGCATCCTGTGAGATGGCTAGGTTTCTAACCCCTGAAATAATAAAGGAATACAAGGAGAAGTATCCAGATGCGGCAGTTGTGCTCTATGTTAATTCCACTGCAGATTGCAAAGCTCTTGCGGATATTACTTGCACCTCTGCCAATGCCGTTAAAGTTGTTAATTCTCTCAAAGTGGATACAATTCTATTTGGCCCTGACTCTAATCTTGCTCACTATGTTGCAGAGAGAACCAATAAAAAGATAATCCCCATGCCACCAAATGGCCATTGTTATGTCCATACAAATCTGAATGTTGAAAATGTTCCGCACGATGGAGTTTTGATGGTTCATCCAGAATGCCCTGCAGAGTTACAAGCTAAGGCGGATGTTATTGCCAGCACGGGTGGTATGGTTAAGTATGTGGCCAAGAGCAACGCAAAGAAGTTCATAGTGGCTACTGAGAGGGATATGGTGGAGCGCTTGAAGATGGAGTATCCAGATAGGGAATTTGTTCCAGCTTGGCCCTACGCAATAT
>WAKY01000039.1 GCA_015523135.1 Candidatus Aciduliprofundum sp. | reverse complement strand
TAGAAGATGATATAATTGCCAAGCCATTTAGAGTTGTTATAGAGCCAAGAAAACATTCAAAATCTTAAAAGGGCCCGTAGGCTAGTCAGGATAGACTGTGGGTCTTCGGAATCCACGACCCGGGTTCGAATCCCGGCGGGCCCGCTCAAAAAATTTCCAATTTTTTGCAAGGAGAGACTGTATTTTGCGAGTTTATTTTTCAATTTTTTGAATGTAGGGTCCACGGGGATTCGCATGGTCATTTCAAATTTTCGGAGGTGGTATAGATGAGGGAGAAACCATATAAGTTGGAGATTTTATGGAGCACGGGAGATTTGACAGAGAGCAGAATAACGGAGACAGAAAAAGAAATGATAGAAGAGTACGGCTCTCTTTATATTCTAACTAAATACGAATTAGAAGGAGAGCCCAACGCTAGGCCAGTGAGTTACCAAGTGTGGGATAAAGAGGACAATCCGTTGATACCGATAGATACACAGCCCAGAGCGGAGGAATCAGCATCTGCATGATGTACTACATCAGGGATATGGAAACAGGAGAGATAGTGGATAAGGCAGAAACATTGGAAGAGGCGTTGGAGAAGTTGAAGGAACGAGGCAGCGGAATACTGGAGATAGTATGAGTATATCCAAAGCAGTTCTGAGGATTCTTCGGGAGAATCCTCAAATAATTTTTACACCTAAGAGTTTGCAGTATGAAGCATTGAGAAGGGACATTCCTTTGAGTTATGAGAATGCGAAGAAGATTTTGCAGAGGTATGGCTCTCGGATTTCCCGAGGCCAATATATTTTTTCACCTAAAAGGGACAGCATGTTAGAATTAAAGGGACAAAAAGGGACAAATTTTAGGGGTATGTTAGAATTATCTGGAAGCAATCTACAACAGAGAAATCTTGCAATCAAATCTAACAAAGGGACATGTTATAATTCCAAGGGGTATGTGCCTTTATTTAGGAGTATGTTAGCAGTCATGACGGGAGAGAGTATGAAAAGCAGAGTAGTATCTTTACGGGATTTCATGAAAGGGCCATATCTTCAAGGCATAGGAAATGAGAGAACGAAGATGGTATATTTCTACAGATTGAGGAATTTAGGGGTTCTACAAAGGATTGGGAGAGGAAGATACAGGGTGAATGTGGATAGAGCGAGAGAGTTGATGGAAGAAGGGATACCCCTAGGGGTAGTATCACAGAAAGGGACAAACCTCATAAAAGGGGACAATTTAATAACAATCTCACATCATTTCAGGATAAAGAAACCAATACCTTTGAGGGAAGAAGAGCTTGGCATAGTCTCAAGATACCTGTGGAGCAAAGAGCCGATAAAAGATTATTTGAATGGAATTTACCTTGAAGCATACCCCACGGGAGAAAGGGATAGGTCTCACGGTGTAAAAATCAAAACTCTAGGAGCTACTTTTCACATTACCTATTCTTACAAGAAGGGCATTGCCAAAGTTATGATTTATCCAAAGAGGAAAGAAGTATGGGAATTCTACGCAGAGAAACTATTCGGGAAAGAGTTCGTGGATAGGGCAATAAGGATAGGCATATCCTCTCATTTCGGATTTAATCTGGACGAGATAAGCAAAGTTCTCTGGGAAGGAGAGGAGATAAAGATAACGCTCAATAAGAGTGATTTTGGCTCATCTGGAGATTTGGAGTTTGAAGGTGTGAGCGAGGAGGGAGGAGAGTTGGCGAAGAAGCTCATAGAGAACAAGTTAGAGCTTGTGGGAAAGATTGTGGATGAATATGAAATTCTTAAAAGAAGGTTAGATGAAATATCCGCAAATCTCTATCTTCAATCCAGCAAGGATGTGGATGAGTTGAGGGAGAAAATAAGAGAGTTGGAGAAGGATGTTAGGGAAATAAAGGACCATGTGGTTCTTCATACGAGATTCATAAACCTGATGTTGAAAGACTATCCGAATTTTGGCGGGGAGGTTGAGGGTTATGCGTGAGCTGAAGAGATACCAGATAAAGAGGATAATAGAGGAAGCTATGAGGATCACGAACGATATAACCTTGAGAGAGAATGTAAGGCTGGAAGACATTTACAAGATGGTTGAGGCTGTGAAGGGCGAGGGATTAACGAAGAGAGAAAAACAGATGATTGCAGCCATTGTTAAGAGAAGTTATCCAACATACAGAGAGTTGGAAAATAATGAGTTGAGGGTTGTTGTGATGGTATAGAGATTCTGTGTGGGATGAAAATATATGCAAGGCAGAAAACTTAAATATTCTCAATTACATACACCAAACATAACAAAACTGTTAAGGATGGTTCATGAAAATGAGAATAAATATAATAGATGCAATGGCCAAGAGGGGTAATGTCTTCACTTTTGATGAGTTGGTAAAGGTATTCAACATTCCGAGAAATGTTCTGTGGGTAATTCTTTCTCGTCTTGAAAAGCAAGGTTGGGTTGAGAGAATTGAAAAGGGGAAATATTTGATTATTCCACTGGGTGCAGAGAAGGGTGAATATACGGTCAACGAGTTTGTCATAGGATCCTTGCTTGTAAAACCTTATGCAATTGCTTACTGGAGTGCACTTCATTTTTATGGTTTAACGGAGCAGATACCAAATACTGTTTTTATTCAAACAACCGTGAGAAAGAAGAGGCAAAATGTGGATATCTTTGGTGTTAAATACAAAATAATTAAAGTAAAAGGATCTAAGTTCTTTGGTATTCGAAAAGAGTGGATAGAAGATACACAAGTTAATATTACAGATAAAGAAAAAACGATTATTGATTGTTTAGACAAGCCACAATATTGCGGTGGCATAGTAGAAGTGGCAAAGGCATTAAGAAGTGGAAAATTTGATAAGGGCAAGTTATTGGCCTATGCTAATAAGATAGAAAATTCTGGAGTGATTAGGCGTCTTGGTTTTCTATGTGAATTTCTGGGGATAGGGATAGACATACCAAGGGTTGAAACAAGGAATTATCTATATCTTGATCCTACAATGCAGAAGAAAGGGGGTAAAAATGCAAAGTGGCATTTGATAGTGAATGTGGATGAAAAGATTCTGGGGTCTTTAGAATGATACCGCGAAATGAGATAGGAAAAAAAGCTAGAGAATACGGAATTCCCGTTTCTACTGTCGAGAGAGACTATGCTCAAAACTGGTTGCTTAAAGGGTTATCTTCTCTTCCCATGGTACTAAAAGGTGGTACCGGTATAAGGAAGGTATACATTGGGAATTACAGGTTCTCTGATGACTTGGATTTTACAATGCTTGAAGATACTACCAAAGAGAAATTGACAGAGTTTATAAAGAGTGCAGTTATAAAAGCAAGGGAAGAAAGTGGGATCTATTTCTTTGATGATTTAGAGTTACACGAAAATATCAATGGTTTTGAGGCATTTGTTTATTTTCAAATTCTCCAGAGGGGCGGGAATAGAACCAAGATTAAGATGGATATAAGTAAGAGAAATAATGAAAAAATACTATTGCCCATAGAGATCAGGGAGATAATTCATCCATATTCTGATGCTCTAGAAGCGAATGTTAAGGTATATGCTCTTGAAGAGATAATGGCAGAGAAGATTAGGAGCCTTTTTCAGCGAACGAGACCTAGAGATCTGTATGATGTGTGGTACCTATGGAATAAGATAAATCTTAGAAAGGTTTTTCAAATTCTTCCTGAAAAAATCAGTATAAAAAATGTAAAGCTGGATATTGAGGACCTGAGAGAGAGAAAAAATGATTTTAAGAATGCTTGGGAGAGCTCGCTTGGTCATCAACTTAAAAATCTGCCTAATTTTGAAGATGTATTTTCATTTGTGCTTAGAAAAATGGAGATGCTGTAAAGTTAGAGGACATTTACAAGATTGCAGAGGCAGTTAAGGGGGAGAGATTAACAAAGAGGGAGAAGCTGATGATAGCAGGTGTAGTTAAAAGGCATTATCCCACATATAGGGAGTTAGAGGATAATGAGTTGAGGGTTGTTGTGATGGTGTAAGATTGCTTTAATACTTGTATCTCACCCTCTGTGTGTTCTTTAGAAATTTTCTACCGTTTCACAAGAGAAAACCTTAAAATAAGAGAAATAAATGTATAAATATGCCTGTGACCATAGAGAAATTAAAAGAGCTATTCGAGTTGGAGGGAAGGGATAAAGAGGTAATAGAGCTAGGCACATACCTTTATAATTTGGGTAAAAAAGAGGAGGGTGCAAAGCCAACAGAGGATATAAGAAAATTAAGAGAGGATAGACATGCGTTTTCTAGTTGATAGTGATGTTTTTCTCCATTCTCTACTTCATACTGATAGGGGTGAAGAGGCTAGGGATTTTCTGGATAAGTACATAAATGATATTGCTACAACACCACTAAACCTTATGGAGATAGGCTCAGTGCTGTCTAGAAAATATAAATGGCCCAAAAAGAAGATAGATGAATGTTTGGAAGTGATAAGAAAGAGCATATCAATATTGGTGCCTACAGAGTATGATATAATTGATGCTCTAGAAATATCATTGAAAAGATATTTAACACCAATAGATGCTGTTATGCTAGTAATGGCTAAAAATAAAGATCTTGTACTGGTAACCTTTGATAAAGAGCTTTTATCTTATGAGAACGATGGTTTTGCGGTTAAAAATCCAAGTAACCTTTGAAAACTCTCCCACTTTTCTCCCATTTCGCATTTCCATACTACTAAGCTCTTCTGAAACTATGTGAGCTTACAAGAGAAAGTAAAGTAATGCAGCGATTACAAAATTTGCGATTCCAAATATGAACCCCGCCCAATTAGTTTGTCTTTTCTCCTTCTCATTTTCGGAGTTTACCATATACATCCTCCCAGAGACTTTATATGATCCCAAAGTAATCCAAAATCATCCACAGTGCTATAAGTCCAGCTATCCCAAAGTAAATCTTACTCATTATAGGTATCTTCCGTCTCTTCCTTTTATTTGTTGTGTAATTCATTTAATATCCCTTCTTTTTCCTTCTTCTCCTCCGTCGAGACCCTAGCGTAGATGATTGCTCTCATGTTACTAAACCCATAAATCTCAATAGCATGTAGATTAACAACACAGCAGCTATCCCGTAATAAATTTTGCTCATCGTAGGGATTGTGCGTTTCTTTCTTTTATTTGTTGTGTAATTCATTTAATATCCCTTCTTTTTACTCGATGCCATATCGTAGATAACTGCCCTCATATTACACCAAAGGCTTTAAGGAACATAAATGCTGCAAGTCCGTATCCTATTATACCTATTATTATATTTACTATTCTTTCCTCTCTCTTAGTTAATTCGATCCCTCCTTTTTCTTCGTTGCAATATCTAATTCTATTTGGTTTACCCTCAATGTTCTTCCTGTGATCTGTCATATTCTACACCTTTATTGGCTTATAGAAATATAGAACTCAAATTTTATTTATTTTTTTCGCCAAAGTTTTGCTGCCTAACTTGTCCCAAATCAAAATCCATTGCCGATAGGGTTAAATAGAATGGTGTAGATTTTATCGTAGCATGGATGAGAAGGTAGAGAAAATATTGAAGGAAATCAAGCGGTATTTAGAAGAGAAATATGGGGATAAGATAAAGAAGGTCATACTCTATGGCTCCTATGCCCGTGGCGAAGCCACGGAAGATAGTGATGTGGATGTTCTCGTAGTCGTGGATGATTCTCTGAATGAGTGGGATGTTTTAGATTATTTAGCACCGCTTCTCGGTAAATTCATGGATGATGGTTTTGTGGTAACTACAATTCCAGTGAAGGAGAGAGAATATAATGAGTATCCCTCAGAGTTTTTCTACCATGTGAAGAAGGAGGGAATACCAATATGAATGAGGAAAAAGACATTTGTGATTGTGTGATATTGATTTAAAAAAGATAATAAAATTTATTATCATTTCCTCCTCAACCTGTAAATCACTACCACAGACACGATCAATACCGCTACCGCTATTCCTATGCTGTAGTATATCCACGGATTTGCTGCGTTTTCTTTGGTTTCATTTGCATAACCACCTATCGCATACAGCACACCTTTTGTGGTGCCCACATAGATTGTGCCGTTCTTGCTTATGGCTGGCGATGTGGTTATGCCTCCATCCGTCTTTATTTTCCATCTTAACTTTCCTTCTGGGGTAATTGCATATAGATAACCCGTATTGTTCTTTTGCAACCAGCTTCCAACATAAATTGTGCCATCACCTCCTATTATTGGAGAAAGAAGATAATTACCACTTAGATTGCTGATATGCCATATTTCCTTTCCACTCTGAGAGGATACACAATACAATGTTTCTCCGGATATAAAGTATAATCTATGATGATTTCCAATAGCAGGTATTCCACCACCATGTGAAATATGCCATCTTATTGAGCCATCATTGTTGTATGCTGTTAATCCATCTATTGTGAAACGCACATATATACTTTTATCTGAATCTACAACAATTCTATCTACAGAAAAATTACTCTTTGGTATATTCCACAAAATTTTTAAGTCCTTTGAAAGTGCATAAATCCCCATGTCATTCCAGAGATACATAGTACCCTCTGGTCCAATTGATATACTCTCAACAGGAAACTTCACAATATCCGTGTATTTTTCTATGCTCCCTTTTGGATGAACCTTGTAGATTCCATCTCTGGCACCTATATAAACCTCTCCTTTTGAACCCACTACAGGAGAGGTTGTGAAGTTCATTTTTAATTTGGAAACAACAGTTCCATTAGATTTGACTATATAAAGATAGGTATAGGATGGGGAGCCATCACAAGGAGGACCTCTCAAATTATTTCTAATATAAATAGTATCATTAGCACCTATCACGAAGCCAGAGATAAAGGAAGCTGTGGGTATTGAAACTTTCCATTTCAATGTTCCATTAGGTGTCATACTATAGAGATACATATCACTTGCATAAAAATATAGATTCCCTTTTGAATCAATTAAAATAGACTCCCCGCTTATCTGTGCTTTAGATGTTATTTGAGTTTTCCACAATATTTTTCCTGCATTGGGAAGTGTTATAAATGGACTTCTTCCACTGTAGGTGGAATTATAGTGGTACATGGGCCATTGTGCCATATTTCTTTCATCCATAGATGCAGAATTAACTATATTCAGAGTCAGAATGAGTATGAAAATGATAAAAGGGATTATTATGGTGGATATACCGCTGATTTTCATTGAATATCACCTCACATCATATAGCTGACTTATAAAGTTATACCATTCCCTATCTATTGAAAAATCTAAATATTGATAGATATACTTGAAAGAATCACTGTAAGGTGTATCATCACTATATTTAAGCGTCCACCACGTTTTATCAGGCAGGAATATAGAAATCCCGTGGTAATTGTCTACTTTGTTAGTTTTTAGAATCCCCACTGACCTCATGAGCTTTGCCTCCTATACAAATAATATGGAAGAATAATAGCACTTGCAACTGCGGCTATTAAACCGCCCCACAACAGAAAGTCAGTGTAGTCACTAGTTGGTGTTATGAGCATAGAAGTATATTTGATAGCATACACTGTTCCATTAATAGTTCCAACATATACAGTTCTATTACTCCCTATAACTGGAGTGGCAACTATTCCTGCATCTAGACGGAGTTTCCATCTCATCTTTCCCTCTGGAAATATTGAATATAGATACCCTGTATTGTTTTTGGTATACCAGTCACTCAAGTAGATATTTTCATTTTTATCAACTGCTGGCGGGGTAGCATATACCGCTGCAGTTGTGTTATCTCTATCAATTTTTAGTTTCCATAAAATCTTTCCATTCTCTTTTGACACCGCGTAGAGATCGTTTGAAGTTCCCGGCACCTTTATAACATGGTGTGTTAGATACAATACATTGCTCCCTATTGCAGGAAGAGAACCACGCACATCCGTTGTCCATTTAACACTTCCATCAGAATGGAATGCATACAGTTGATCAAAATACACATATATAATTCCATCTTTGTCTATAACTGGAGAGGATATTGCTGATTTTTTCATACTATATATCTCTTTTATCTCTCCCTGCGGATTTACTGCATAGAGATAACTCATATTTATAAGCCCCCCTGAGAAACTAATATCGCTTACATACAATGCACCCTTAAAGTACGCAGGAGTCGTTGGTGCACCATGCATTTGCTTTTTCCATTGGATTTTTCCCTTTTCACTTATGTTATACAAATATCTCCAACCTTTTAAATAAATGTGATTTTTTCCAATGCATATATCACTAAAAGGGCCATCATAACCCAAGTTTAATTTCCATTCAAGTACGCCATTTGAGGAATACGCATATAAATAACTGGGAAGAGGCGTTCCAAGAGGAGGAGGCAGATACCATGTGGCAATATAGAAAGTATTATTAGAACCAAGAGCTAATGGCATAGAGCCGATACTATCAGCTGTTAGGGTAATATTCCATAAAAGCGTACCATTTGGAGATAATTTATAGATATATCCAACATTATCTTTATGCTCATATACATATACATTTTGATATGAGTCCAGCAATATATAATTCACCCAAGGCTTACAGCATATATTTGATTCCCAAGGGTTAAATTTCCAAAGTATTTTCACTTTATCTTTTTGAGTTTTCTCACCATAACTAGGAGTAAAAACAAAAAGAGTAACATTTAAAAAAATTATAAATATGATGAGAGTTAAAATCTTTTGCATAGTCATCACATCGTTCACCCCCCATACAATGCATTTAAAAATTCTTTAAATTCTATCATCATAGAATACCCTTTTTCATCATTAACTTTCATTTTACCGCCTCAATTTCTTTAAATAATAGATCACAGATATAGCGACCGTAGCAACTGCAATTGCAGAGATGCTTATAATCATGAATATCCCATTTCCATTATTTATATTTAAATTTCCTCCAAGGCAATATAGATACTCACCACTCTCGTAATAAAGAGTCTCATTTTTCCCTATAACTAGAAAAGGTCTTGAATTGTTGCCTATATCCTTTTTCCATAACACTTTTCCTGAACTGGTTAGAGCATATATTGTGCCATTTAACCCCATGTATATCGTTCCACTTCCTCCAATTACCGGAATCGGTGTAGGAACTGGAGAACTCTTCTCATATACTCCGAATTTCCATGCCGTTTTCCCTGTAGCACTTTCAATTGCATACAGATATATTTTATTGTTTTTACTATCATAATGGGTTATGTACAAATGCCCATTTTTTCCAACTGCCGGTAGAGTTATATCGTGTATATTTATCGTCCATTTCAATTTTCCTTTAGAATCTATAGCTGTCCAATTTCTAAATTTGAAATATACTGTACCATCATCTCCAACAACAGGTATGGATCCATATATATCCTTATTATAATTATAAACCCACTTTACAGAACCATCTGGTTTTAACGCATAAAGAGAACTCTTGTTGAATAAACTAAACACATAAATCGTTCCATCAGGAGCAATTGTAGGATCTCTTGAACATAAAGAGCCAATATTCTTTACCCACCACAAGGTTCCATTTGGATAAATTGCATATGTACTGCCATCTTTTGTATTCACATTTATGTATATAATACCATTCCTACCTATTACAGGCACACTTGCTGGACCATATCCTTTGAAATTGTATCTCCACAAAATTTTTCCTTGTGGAGAAATAGCATAGAGGTAGTCTTCTCCTGATGGATATCGAGTAAAAGCAGTAATGTAAATAGTACCATTCTCTCCTATTACCGGTCCCGAATAAGGTTTAAGTCCAGCATGTATCAACACATACCACTTCTCTGTGCCATTAGGGCTCAAACACAAAAGCATAGGAATTTTCATAGTTTTATTTAACCCATATATATACAGATTGCCATGCGAGTCTATAGTTGGAGAGGATGAATCTGAGAGAGGAAGTTTATATTTCCATATAAATTCTCCCGCATTAGGTAATGTATCATCATCCACTCTTCCATTATGCTGAGCATTTCCTTGTGTCATTGGCCAGTACCCAAATCTTTGATCTCCGAAAGTTTTTCCGTGGGTATTTGGGTAAATTCCACTAACAGCTAGAGAAATAATAAGAAAAAATGAAAAAATTATAACTAATCTTCTAATAGCCATAGGATTCACCTTCTTAAGAAGTATACAGTTTATATATAAAGTCATACCAAGAATAATCATTGGATATATCCAAATTTTTATAGTCCTCAAAATAATTGTGTGGATTATTGTGGTTAATATAATTAGTATACTTGTTCCACCATGTCTGGTCCGGTAGGAATATAGAAATTCCGTGGTAATCACCCTTATTATGATTTTCCTGCTCTACTGATTGGTTTATTGCATTCATCACATTATGTGCTGCATTAACCACATCACTATTTGAACTGAAATTTGAACTGAAATGTTTTGCTATTAACTCAGAAAAGTTATACAAATCCCGATAAGAATGGTTTTCAAAATCTCCATCCTTTCTTGGATTGTTCATATGTTGAGTTTCTGCAATTATACTCTTAATCTCCTCCCTGTGCCCCTCATTTACTAAATTAATTAGTTCTTCGGCAAGATCATCTATCGCAGGCACTAATGTGGATATGACTTTATGTGACCAAACGCTAGATAAGGTATATCTTTTTGTAGAACCAGGTTTGTAAGTATAGATAATCTCTTGGCTAACATTTTCTATACGCAGTTCTATTCCTCGACCTGGATAATCTGCTGCCATTTGGTTGAAAAGACTTGAATATTCAGATGAGCTCATCCACTTTGTATCCTCTGAGCCCACTATCATATCTGCATATCCTCGTAGTTGGTATATAACCTCAGCCATCTGCATAAAGCATGCATCAAACCATACCAAGTTTATCTGAGTGTTCATATTACTAAATGCCGTTTTGAGCTCATTCATATCCATATAATTCTCATCTCCTACCCAATTGCCCATAGATAATTTCCTTTGTAAACATATAAAGTATGGGGCCCTATGATAGGGGTACTTCTTGGATATTTAGCAATTTCTAAATCTATGCTCCAGAGAATATTACCTTCTTCGTCTAGTGCATATATTTTCCATGGAGTTTTGCCCATTTGGTCATAGGGAGAGAATGTTGCATAGATAAATCCATCTTTGCTTACCGCTAGCCCATCTATAACCTTATGAAATCCTCTTTTCCAGATTAAATTTCCCTGCTTGTCAAGTTTCAGAATGAAGCTGTGATTATTAGTATCATTTCCACCCCCAGATGGTAGTGCTGCAGGCATAATGCCCACATATATGGCATTATTATTCACTGCCAAACTAATTGGCGGACCATAATATGTATTAAAATTTTCCAGATGAAGCAACCAATCTATCTTCCCATCGGAAGATATCGCATAGAGAAGTGTGCTTACATTTTTAACCACGGGCCATGGTGAGAATACAATATCCACTGTAGATACATATAACTCATTTCCATAAAACGCCATGCGAAGAATTCCTCCCTTTAGAGTAACATTCCATTCCTTTATGCCCTCTGGAGAAAATTTGTACACGGAATGGTTCATCCACAGGTATATATCTCTCCTTGGTGATATCACGGGAGTCACTGATGTTTTGTACTCCAAATTCACCTTCTTTATTAGTTTTCCCTCATAGTTTAACATATAAAGGCTCTTGGTATTTGTGATTACATACACCGTGTTATTTTGAACAATAAGAGAAGTAGTTACCTTTTCATCATCGGTATGAAAACGATACTCCCACCGAATATGCCCGTTTTCTTTCAGAGATACTACGCTCCCATTTATGGCTGCATAAATATTCCCATACTCATCTATAGCAGGTATGACTGGTGTGAGATTCATATTTAATTTCCAAAGAATATTTCCTTTGGCATCCAAAGAAATGAGCCTATTTCCAACGAGAGCATAGAGAGTATTATTTCCATACTCTAGCAATCCTCTTATCTTCTCTTCAAAACCTTTTACCCATGAGATTTTTCCCTCTATATGCGAAGTGTTGTAGTATCCTATGTCATTACCCTGTGCATTCCCATAGGCCATTCTCCAACCACCGGGATTATACTCTCCCTTCTCAGCTGGATAAAAATAAATTGCTATAAGCACTATCACTATGACCAACACAGCAACGATGCTCACCAGAGATACACGCTTAATGCCCAATTTCCATCACCACCATTGGGAAGTATGTATTCTCCATTACTCAACTTACAACGGTGACCAATACCATCTCCATTGTCATCAATTAGAGGATACTGTTCTACATTTGATAGCTCTGCGTCCTCTTGAACTGTTTTATAAGCAGATTCAAAGGCAGAACCGATTGAGATCCCATTCCAATCCAGCATGGCTATAAATTGGGTACCGAACCATGAGCCATTTATCCTATCTGAACCATTACCAAGTCCATAGTATGACTGATGTAATTGGTCCGTTGAAGTTATTACTATTCTTTTATTACCACTTAGATCATCTATAAAGCTTCCTGAATAGCAAGCATCAATAACTACGGTTATTAACGCGGGATCTGTTTTGGATTGCATATCATTGATCCAATTATGAAGTTCTGAGGAAGTTATATAACTATCCCCTATCCAAAATGTATCTTTATTTCCATGATCTATCAAATAAATTAGTACCTTATCATCACTATCAACTCTATGAGGGGCATTGTTAAGTGGCTCTTCAAGCCATGTCGTGATGGCATACTGAATATTTTGAGGAGTAGTTACACCATCAAATTTATTATTTTGACTATAGTAACCGGGATCCGTTAGATAATAAATATCTGAATCACTATAACCATGTCTCAAAATAACTTGATGAAGATAATCTGCAGTGAATCTGAAATCATTTTGAGTAGATTGATTGATATCAATATATCCAGTAACTATTATAGTCCATAAATGGCCAACATCGGATTTGTCCCCTATCCCATCCTCATCGGAGTCCCATGTATAGCCGTAGGTTCCGTAGTAATCTATCTCTTGCTCGTCAGTTAATCCATCATTATCAGTATCCGTATCCTCAGGATTTGTCCCAGCAGAATATTCTACACCATCATCCACACCATCGTTATCCGTATCCCTGTAATGAGGATCTGAAAATACCTTGATATGGTGCCATGTTGTGCCCCATGTGCAGAGCCATATATACCATCCCGATTCTTCCATAGAATCGCTCAATCCATCGCTGTCTGAATCATCGCTGCCTCCTGCACCACCGCCATCTGGTATGGGATATGAAGGTTCTGCCAGTGTAGAAACCTGCGAGGTTGATTCAATACTCATACTAAGATCATCACCGTTATTTATTATACTCAACACTGGCAAGTTTTTCTTGCTCTTTTCCCAATTCAGACCAAAGGCTTTTCTCCCGTTTTCATAGCCTATCACAATATCCTGCCCATACTCAAATCTCATATCTCTATTAACTGTGCCATTATAGAGTACTATCCTTCTATGCCCATGCTGATATGGCGGTCTTGTCCACTCAGTTCCGTTATCTATTACTTCAAAATGCCTTATTTTTATTCCCTCATATTTCCATATGACCCTATACTCAGTTCTTTTACTAAACCAAAGTTGCATTGAGGGATATAGTGGAGCGTATCTTCTAAATTTATCCTTCTGATAATACTGCAAAAATCCATGCACACTTATATTCTTTCCTTCATAAACCATCCCTATTGCAACACTGTGCCATCCATCATGCTCATTCTCGTTTATGAATCTCTCTCTGAAATTTATAGCTCTCCATTTACCACTCTCATTTATCTCCACAAGGGGATAGAACCTCTCAACAAGCACGGCATTGCTCTTTGAATTCAGAATCCTCGCATAATCTTTCTCTATTTCTATCTTTACTCTTCCATTGTCAAACACATACCCAGAAAAACTTCCCCTTAAATCTCTTTGAGCATTGCTACCCATTGCCCCCCCCCCACACTGCTCACTAGGAGGAGCAGAACCAGTCCACCTATAACAACTTTCCAATACATTCTTTAAACCCTCCATAATTTCATTGAAATCATCTTACTTAAATGTTTCCTCAGACATCTCAATGTAGATGATATTTTTAACCCCCCAGCGAGAGAAGAAAATCTTTAAGTATTTGATAATATTAGCCACTCAAAGGTGAAATTTATGGGCAGGATTCACGCTAGAAGAAAGGGAAAATCCGGATCACAAAAGCCTTTCAGGACAGAAAAGCCCGAATGGGTTGAGATGGAGAAAGATGAGATTATAGAAAAGGTTATTTCTCTCAGCAGAGAGGGTTATTCTCAGGCAATGATTGGGACTATTTTGAGGGATGAGTATGGTGTGCCAGATGTTAAGTTAATGACTGGAAAGAGTATTGGAAAAATTTTGGAAGATAATGGTATAGCTCCAAGCATTCCTGATGATCTGAGAGCTCTTATGAGAAAAGCTGTAAAGATAAATTCTCACCTTACAAATCATCCTAAAGATTTGGGGAACAGAAGGGGCTTGCAACTCGTAGAGGCAAAGATTCGCAGGCTTGTAAAGTACTACAAGAGGGTTGGAAAATTACCTCCTGACTGGAAATACAGCCTTCAAGAGGCTGAGCTTCTGGTGAAGTGATGATAGTTGAGGAGAGATTAAAAAAAGCAAGAGAGCTCATCGACAAGGGTAAAGAGTTTAGGATTTTAACTCATTACGATGTAGATGGCATATGCGCAGGGGGTATAATTGCCCACTATTTATTGAAAAACGGAAAAAGATTTCACATCTCATTTTTTAGAAATATGGACAAGGATGAAATTTTAGATATTGTGAGCAAGGAAGATTATGTTATAATAAGCGATATGGGCTCTTCTCTAATAGATTCACTAGAGGGGAATATTATAGTGCTAGACCACCACAAACCTCCAGGAGATAATGATAAGATTTTACACATAAATCCTCACTTAGATGGATACAACGGAGCGCATGATGCTTGTGGAAGCACTTTGGCTTATATGCTTACAAGAGAGAAAGAGATGGTACCATTCTTCCTAGCAGGTGTTTTTGGAGATAAGCAGCATTTGGGCGGATTAACGGGATTGAACAAAGAGCTATTTGATGAGCTCTCTTTAGAATTAAAGAAAGAGTTTGTGCTTCATGGCAATATCGTTAATGCAATTCTTTACTCTACAGAGCCATTTTTCCCCTGGCTCTCAGGAAAGCAGGATGAGATTGAGAGAATGTTGAAGGACTTGGGTATACAAACCACAAAGGAAATTGAAAAATTAAGCAACGAGGAAAAAACAAAGCTAGTTTCAATGCTCTCTCTAAACTTGATAAAGAATAGCAAGATTCCAGAAGCTGGAAGATTTGTGTTTGATTTTGATGTGAATTTTGGAACAAGCATAAGGTACCTAACTGAGCTTATTGACTCTTCTGCACGCACAGACAACCAAAGTGTGGCCCTAGCTTATATTCTTGGAGATGAAAATGCCAAGGAAAGAATGGAAATTTTGAGAAGAGAATACAAAAGCAAGGTTATAGATGGCCTATATAAAATGCTAGATAACTTGTTTGAAATGGAGCATTTGCAGTATTTTTTTGCTGATGATTCTTACCTAAGCAGCTCTTTGGCTACAGTTGGCTCTCTGTACCTTTTAAATCCACGAAAAGCCACTCTTGGCCTGTTTGTTGATAATATGGTGCACATATCTGCAAGGGGCTCAAAATACTTGGTGCCAAAGGTGCATCTAGGGGACATAATGAGAGAAGCCGCTTCTAAATTCAGTGGTAATGGAGGAGGACACGATATAGCTGCAGGGGCAACCATACCTAAGGGAACGGAAGAAGATTTCTTAAAAGAGGTAAATATGCTCATAGGAAAAAGTTTATCTCAATAGAGCATTAAACATCTATGATTCCCAAGAGCCATCCAAGGTACGAATCCCTTATGAAGAGAGAGAAAATAATAGAGGGATTTAAAAAAGGCATAGTTGCCCATGCAGGTTTAATTGCCCACGGCCGCGGAGAAACTTTTGATTATCTAATTGGAGAAAGAAGCGAGGATTTTGCATTAGATGCAGAAAAGGTCGCAGTGGCTAAGATGCTCCTCGCCAAAAATGCAGTCATCTCCGTAAACGGTAATGTAACAGCTCTAGCAGCCAAGGAAGTTATAGAACTGGCAGATGCTGTTGGAGCCAAGATAGAAGTAAATCTATTTTATAGAACTGAAGAGAGAATAAAAAAAATCGTGGATGAATTCAGAAGATTAGGAAAGGATATACTGGGAGAGTATCCAGATGCAAAAATACCAAACTTAGAGCATTCTAGAGCACTATGCACCAAGGAAGGTATATATTCTGCAGATGTAGTTCTTGTGCCCTTAGAGGATGGTGATAGAGCAAAAGCTCTGAGAGACATGGGTAAATTTGTAATAACGATTGATTTGAATCCACTATCGCGTACGGCACAGACTGCACATATAACCATAGTAGATGAGCTAACGAGGGCAGTTAAAAACATGATCGAATTTGCTAAAAATATGCAGGTAGAAGAAGCTAAAAAAGCAATAGAAGAGTATAACAACTATCAGATACTAGCTAATAGCTTAGAGCATATAAAGAAAAGGTTGGAAATATTAGCAACTAATCTTCAGAGTTCTTCAGGCTTGAAGACATAACCACAGTTATAGCACATTATTGCATCTTTTGAGTTCAAAGTTCCACACTGTGGGCACTTGATAAACTCTTCTCCATCCACCACCACTATCTCGAACTCTGGCTTTTCTTCTTTCTTCTCTTCTTTGGCTTCTTTTGCTTCTACTTTCTCTTCCTTCGCTGCACGCTTCTCTTCCTTAACTGGTATTTCACCGCCACTCAGTGTTTGAATTACATTTAGCATTTTTTCTCTAAGGTCTGCAAGGCCTCCATACAAAGTTGCAATCTCATTAAGCTTTTTCTCTATCTCTTCCTTCGTTGTCTTTAGTGTGCTTTCATAGTTTTTGAGTACGGTATCTGCAGTATTTATGGCTTCAAGTTTTTTCTCAAGCTCTTTGTACTTTTCTTCATACTTTTTCTTCTCTTCCTCAAGCTGTTTTGCATAACTTTCTAGCTCAGAACTCTTCTTATCCAAGAGTTTTTCTTTATCTGCAATTCTCTTTTCAGCCTCTTCAATTTTTGCTTCTCTTTCATCAAGAGCTTTTTCTCTTTCATCAAGTTTTTTAGCTCTTTCATTAACTTCTTTTTCTCTTTTTTGAATCTTAGCAAGATAGTTCTGCACCTGCTCCCACAGGTTCAGACTACCAAGGTCTTCATTTTCAGCCATATCAATACCTCCTTGGAGGATATTATACTCATTAAATAAGAAATTTTTGCTTATTTTTCTAGCATTCTTACACTAAGATTATCAGTATTCACAAGAGCAGCATATCCAGATTTGGCAGGACCTGGATTTACAAATAGTGAATCTTCCGTTTTCAAATATCCCCTAGCCTCATGCACATGTCCTGAAATTACAAGCTTTGGCTTTGCATCAAATACTGCTTTTCTTATTCCATCGCTTCCTATGTGACGAGTGCCAACATTGTCTAAAATTCCATAAGGCGGTTGATGGAGCAGGAATATACATCCCTTGCATCTTGATAGAAATTTATAAGCAAAATCCTCTTGAAATGTTATGCCCATTGTGAATCC
>WAKY01000038.1 GCA_015523135.1 Candidatus Aciduliprofundum sp. | reverse complement strand
GTTCCCGTGTATCCAAGTATTGAGAGGAGTGTGAAAGCTCTCAGAGTATTGAGAGATAGAGCAAAATTGTTAGAATATTTGGGGGGATTGTAATGAATGAGTATGAAGCAAAGCTCTTGCTGAAAGATTATGGGATAAAGGTTCCAAAAGGGGTATTGATAAATGATTTGAGCGAGATAGACAATTTAAGTTTGAATTATCCTCTCGTAGCCAAGATTGCAAGTGAGAAAATACTCCACAAGAGCGATGTTGGGGGAGTTGTTTTGAATATAAGGAACAAGGATGAATTAAAGGAAAAAGTAAAAGAGCTTATGGATAAATTTTTCTCACCCATTTTAGTTGAGGAGATGCTCTCTGGGGGTATTGAAATAATTGTTGGAGTTACGAAGGATGCAACTTTTGGTCATGCCATAATGTTTGGCCTAGGTGGTATATTCACGGAGGTCTTCAAGGATGTAACCTTTAGGGTTATACCTATATCCCGCTTGGATGCCGAGCTTATGCTCAATGAAATAAAAGGCAAGAAAATATTGGAAGGGTATAGAGGTGTAAAAGTGAGCAAGGAAGCCATAATTGACCTCCTTCTCAAAGTATCAAAATTTGTTGAGGAGAATGCTGATGTAGAAGGTATGGACTTAAACCCTGTGCTTGCAAGAGAAAATGATTGTGTAGTGCTAGACGCTAAAATAATACGATAAATTTAAAATTAAGAAATAAATAATCGTTTATGCAAGAGTTAATTGTGGATGGGCTCTATGGAAGGTACTATTCAGGCTCTAAAGGTACAATAATCATGGTTCATGGCCTTCTATCTTCTATGGGAGAATTTTATGATTATCCTGAAAAATTTAGTAAAGAGGGTTATGCAGTTTTAATAATTGATTTGGAAGGACATGGTAAAAGCAAGGGAAAGAGAGGATTTGAAAGCGTGGAAAAGAATGTGGCGAATATAAAGAAGTGGGTTGAATATCTCCAAAAGAAGGATATGCTAAAAGAGCCCTTGATTCTTATAGGGCATAGCTTAGGAGCCGCCACAGTGATTTACGCTCTTGCCGAAGGAATTGGAGATTTAGGTGTAGCAATAGCTCCCCCCTCATCTATTAAGGAAGAATTAAAGGCAGGAGAGAGAATAATTCTACCATTAATCTATCAAATTGGAAAATTAAAGGAGAAGCTCACAGGTAAAGATTTTTATGTTAAGTATCGTGTCAATTATGAAGCTCTTTTTGAAAATCCAGAGAATGCTGAGAAAGCAAAAAATATTGGATACTTGGATGACAAGCTCTGGATAGGCTCCTATAGACCCCTTATGTCTCTTGATACCATTTCAAAGGCAAGGAAGGTGAACAAGCCATGCTTGGTAATCTCTCCTGAAAAGGATAGAGTTGTTAAGCCAGAGAACGAGAAAAGAGTTTACGATGCTTTAGGGGGAGAGAAGGAGTTTTACCTTGCAAAGGGTTATGGGCATTCAATAATGATTGAAGACCGTGGGGATGTTTTTGCTAAAATTTTTGAGTTCTTAGAGAATCAAAGGGATAAGGGATAAATAGAGAAAGGCATTTTTGATTGTGGAAGAGATAGCTCTTGGAGATATAACTCTATCACGCTATTTTATGCTCTATCTTGAGGATTACGATACTGCAGTTATGGCAGATTTTCATCTTGGCTATGAAGATGTTATGGCTCAAAAGGGAGTTTTCCTTCCAAAGTTGCAGTACCCATACATTCTTGACCTCCTTACCAAGATTTTTGATAAGTATGCTCCCAAAAGAATAATTATAGATGGTGATTTAAAGCATGAATTCTCTCGCAATATGCCTCAAGAGTGGGATGAGATAGAGTCCATAATAGATTTCTTTGTAGATAGAGCAGAATTAATTGTTGTTAGGGGGAATCATGATAATTTTTTGAAGGGCATACTTAGGAGAAGAGGTATAGAGATGCACGATTCCTATTCTCTTGGAAATTATTTATTTGCCCATGGCCACAAGGATATAGAAATCCCAAATGGTAAGATTTTAATAATGGCCCATGAGCATCCTTCCATTACCCTCAGAGATGAAATTTATGCCACTGTAAAATTGCCCTGTTTTCTCTACTCACCTAAAATCATAGTTCTACCTGCAGTAAGCTTATATGCTTCTGGCACGGATGTGAGTAGAAATGATTTCATATCTCCTATTTTAAAAAGAGTAAAGCCTAATTTCAAAATTTTTGGAATAGATGAGAAGGAAGGCATAATGCCATTAGATATGCCCAATACAAAAATTTTTTAGGTTAAAGTGCGATAAGGTAATATGAAGTTCTCCGTTGCTAGCAAGTGCATATACTATCGTGATGGGCTCTGTTATTTTCTTGCATCAGATCCCAAACCCTGTACCTTATGCTTTAATTTTGCTTCGGCAGATCCGCAACTTAAAAGAGAATTAAAAATAAATAAGCCCGTAGTTACATTTTACGATTTAATTATGAAAGATTCTCGCTATAGGGCTCTCTTTCCGAAGAGTGGTACAAGTGTGCAAATGAGTATTGGCTCTCTATATTCTGGGTCCAATGAACTGCCAGAGGATGAGGAGCAATACGAGGAAGCTGAATAACAAAGTTATTGAATTCCCAAAATTCTTTGGATTTTTGAGCTTTAATTTTTCCCCCATGTAAGTCATAAAATCCTTGAATATGTAGCCACCATCAAGGGGTACGGCAGGAAGCAAGTTTGTCATTCCCAGCATCAGATTGAGCCAAAATATCCAGTAAAGAGAGTTAACAACTACCCAAAATCCTGAGAATGGCACAGAATAAAGATGCTGCAAGCTATGAGGGAATGGCATAAGACCCATAAATGGTAGGGCTATGTAAGCCATGGTCGCCCTGAAAAACTCCTGGGGGTTTTTTGCATAGGCATAGGGGTTTGATAATAAGGTCTTGAGATAGTTGGGGTCTCCGAGACCTATACCTAGGTACCCTGCATTTATTCCTAAGAACCCCTTTCCTTTGTAGTACTCTTTGTTCAATTGTGGTGCATACTTTTCAAAATACTCATATTTATCCGCTAGTACAACGGTAACATTTAACCAGTGATTTGGTGGCTTGAACATGCTTATGGGAACAGGTACATTGCTTCTTGTTTCATTCATTACCTCTAAAAATTGTTCTTCATTTCTTATTATAGTCCCATTGATGCTGTAAAATATCCAACCAGGCCTAATACCTGCTTGGTATGCAGGGTAATTTTTTAAGGCGGAAGAAACTATAACTCCACTGTAAGCTTTTATATTTTCCACTTTTCCATTATAAATTTTCACATTCACCATCTTTCCCGGTAAGGGAGCTGATATATTCATAAAATCTTTGTAATTGTTAATTTTTGTCCCATTTATTTCAAGAATCACACTACCCACGGGGAGGGAGTGAAAATTAGGATTCTCTTGGAAATTTGAAGCCACATAGTAATTATCATACTTGGGTGTTATGCCTCCAACCATAAGAGCTAAAATTATAAATATTACGAAGGCAAGTATTATATTTGAGGTCGGTCCAGCTGCAAAAACGCGCATTCTCTTCTTCTTTGTAGTTTTTGTTAACTCTTCTTCATCGGGTTCTACAAATGCACCTACTGGAACTATAAAAAGAAGAACTCCTATTGAGAGAAGCTTTAATTTTTGAGCAGCTACCAGGAATCCATGGGAAAATTCGTGAATGAGTATGGCAACAACTAGGCCCAAAATTCCGTACCATATGGGTATTATTGGATTAATCCCAGGTATCCCTAGGGCTTGCAAAGGTGATGGTGCCTGAGTTGATGGAATCGTTGTGACAAGAAACGCCTGCCATAGAATGAGTAAAAATACGGCAATTATCATAAAAAGAGACAAAGCAACTGCAAAATTTCCATAGTATATCCAGAACTTTGATTTGGCAATTTTTTTAACCCCACCTAGCCCTTTTTTTGTTTTTATCATAAGAGCTGGTCCATAGAGGGAAATTGCCCCACCTACCTTTTTGGATTTCTTTAGAGCATAAATTATTCCAATCCATAGTATAATCAAAAGCAGTGCAACGAGCCACCCATTCATTATGGATGCATGGAAAACTCCTATTTAAAGCTCAACCCGCTAGTTTAAAATATTAGCACCATTTACAATAATTTGTGAGAATTGGAATAATAATGAAAGATTTAAAGTTGGAGTATCTCGTTGAAAAGAAACTTAAGGATATGCGTAGAAGATTTGAAGTTATAGGTAGAGAGCAAGATGTAAAGAATTACGATGTTGTGTTATCTGATTATTTTGAGGGAGAAAATTGTATATCTTGTTATGAGGCAAAAGAGTGCATTCGCAAGTTAAAGTCCTATTTGTATGGAAAAAAGAGATTTGAGAAGCTCGTGGTAGGCATAGATCCTGGACCAAAGCCGGGTATAGCAGTTATAGGCGATGGGATAGTGGTTGAAGAGATTCAGTTATCCTCGGTATCTAAGGTTAGAGGATTAATTGATGATATATACTCTGGATACTCTCCAAAGTTCTTTTTGGTAAGGATAGGTGATGGAGATATAACCAATAGAAACAGAATAATAAATTCGTTGGTTGAAGATTACATTATTGAGCTTGTTAATGAAAAGAATACATCTGAGGCCATAACCAATAAGGATATTGAATCTGCCAAGGTAATTGCGTTTACGAGGGGAAAAAGGGTCAGAGAAAAGTTAAATATTGTGGTAAAGGAAGGATATTTGAAAGATATTCAGAGAAAGAGCAGAATTGAAAGCGATGGCAAGATAACTATATCAAGAAATCTTGCAAAGAAGGTTGCTTTGGGGGAGTTAAGTTTGAAAGAGGCTATTGACAAGGTAAGGAATGAAAAATGAACAGGGAGAAAGCACTTGAAAAAATAGATAATATGGTAAATGTTCTCTCTGTAGACATCCCTGAGGAGATCGAAGTATTTGGAGAGGCATACTATCCCAAAAAAGATATAGATGAGCCATCAGTGGAGGTTCTTTTAAAGTATGAAGAGCTTTATAATTCTTTGAGAGAGAAGATAAAGAGAATGGAAGATGTACCAGAAGAGCTCGTTTATAAAGCTATAGTTCTGAGAAGAATAGTCTTATTTTTAAAAGATTTCGAGCATAATGATGAAATTGAAGATAAAAAGAGATGGATAAAATTTGTTAAAAAAATAAGTTAAATTATTTCTTCCACTTTGGTGCAGGACCACCCTTCTTTCCTTTCTTTCCTAGGAATAATAGAGTGAATAGAACAGACACGAGAATTAGAAGTCCCCAGCTCATGTATGTTATATAATCGTAGGATGGAGGTGTTCCGTAGTAGAACTGGTATTCATAGGTTTGCTGGCCATTATCAAATACCACACCATTTCCTGAGATTTTAACTGTTAGTGTATGCTTTCCATCGTATAGTCCATTTGGTATCCAATGGTAAACCACATCTTTAGTGGAATTCGCTTCAATAACATTAACTGTTGTATTTCCAATGTATCTACCATCAAGGTAAAAGGATAAAACCGTATTGTAAAGGGCATAGTTCTCGGTATTCTTTATTTTAACTTTTATATCCATTGCCTTTTTCACTTCTACCGTGAGCTCTCTGGAGGCCTTGGCTCCGATAGTAGTTGAGTTTTTCATTCCATAAGCTTCAAAGTAGAGGTATATCGTTTGAGGTATATTGGGTGCAGTTACATTGAATACAAAATGACCATCTTTACTGGATGTTACAAAGAAATTTGTAGGACTGGCTCCTGTGAGATTATAGCCAGCCATTATAATACCGCATCTAAATAGATTGAAATATCCTTCTACATATACTTTGTATTGTGCAGTTTGATTGGTTCCTAGTACTGTGGGGCCATCAATATGAATGTTTAGCTGAGATGCATGAGCACCCACAGGTATAATTGTAATTACCAAAAGAGTGAGTAGAATAATGCTCACTACTTTTTTCACTTCTTCCACCTCCAGAATATCAAGAATGCTGCAAAGGTCGCAATTGTAAGACCCCAGAGCACATACCAGGATGATTGTATTTCAAATGAAGTGTAGTTTGTAATACCTGGAGCTTGGATATAAACAGAGGATGTTTTTATGTATGTTTCTTTTAGTGGTAAATTTACCAATATGGTTTTGCCCATTCCCTTTACAACTACTTGCACTGGTATGGAAGTGCCTGGTCTATCCTTGGTTGCTTCTATTCTTACCTCCAAGGATCCATCACTGTTTGAGGATACATTTAGGTAATTCGTTTCGCCTAATTTTCCATAAATCTTCACATTCCACCCTCTTGCCTCCAATTCCTTCAAATTGAGCACGTAGAATGTGTAATTTACCCAAGTATTCCCGTTGTTTGTAACTTTTATTCTGTATATTAATGCGTTCTCATTCCAAGATACTAAGGAATAATTTGCTGAGGTGTTGTAATATTTCGCCACATTTATGTGGAAGTATTTATCTGTGAACTGTGTATACTTAACTCTTAGATGCACTTCATTATCTCCAGCTTTAATCAATGGCACTTTAAGACCTAAACTTATTATCTTGACGTCACCGGGCATCATTTTATAATCCTGTGGATTGACAATTTTCCATTCTCCGAAGACTTCAAATTTAACATTCTCTGGGGAGTTTCCGGTATTCTTCAGCTTAACTAGCATCCACATATTTTTATAGGGCTCTGCATTCTTATCATATCCCAATATGTCCACGGTTATCATGTGCACATTTTGTCTTTCCAGATTCACGTCTAGAGCTGTATCTTTTGTAAGATTAACCTCTTGGCTGAATTTATAATCTACCTTTTGTCCATACTCAGTGCGGTATGTGCTTGCGCTTATAGTGTAATTATTGTGGGGCAGAATTGCATAGTAGAAACCGTTTGCTTTTGAGCTAAGTGTGCCGTATGGAGTTTCAATATTTACCGTTACTGAAACCTTTGAGCTGTTGAGATATACACCGCCATATAGTAGGTAACCTTCTTGGTACACAATGTTTAAATTCTGGGAGCTCTGTGCATTTATCTCTCCAAGGTAAGCGTACTTCTTTCCACCCATAACATAGTAAGAATATACCATATACTCTCCAGGAGTAAGTTCTGCAAGGTAATATCCCGCAGAGTCTGTGGTAACTGTTACATTCTGGACCTCTGAATTTGAAGGTATGAATTCTATTATTGCATTTGCAACCCCACGATCATTTATAGTCACAACACCAGATATCTTAGATAAAATCTGAGTTGTGGTTATATGCATCACGATTGTGGTGCTTCCACTTATATATTCATCCACTTCACTGAAATAGAGATAATATTTGCCCCAAACCATCTTCTTTACCTCTACTGTGAATGTATAATGTCCTACTGGTAATGTAATAGTTGGTTTATCCCATGTTATATTCCCAGCTGATGATGTTATTTTAACTGGTAGCATATATGTAAAATTCTCCTGTTTTATATTCACGAAATAAGCATTTTGGAGGTTTACTTCTATAGTTGTATTCTGCACAATATTCACCCTTATCATCTCTGCTTTGTTATAGCTTCTAAGATACAAAGTGTATGTTCCAGGGGCAATATCTACAACATTTCCAGTTGTTACAAGAGTTCCGTTATTGTACCAGTAAACAACATCAGCTTGAGAAACTATGTTTACATGTGCAAATGCCTTTATATGAAGATCCTTCTGAATCAGCGCCTCTCCTATTTCTGCTTTTAATTCTATTTTTCCATAAACATACTTTATATTATTTCCTACAATTTCAAATGTATAATCTCCAGGTAAAACCTTTGCGGAATAACTTTCGATTACATTTGTAAGGGTATAGGTGTTGTTGGAGGATATTAGTTTAATTGTTATAGGCATTCTATTTGTGGCATTATTAACGTACACATTTCCCATTATTTCGATCTCATTTGGAGATACTTTAATAATTTCCTTGTTTCCTTGAGAATAAGTCTTTGTCACATGATATCCATAAACTAAAGCATCAAGTTCATAGTTTATAGTAGAACCCAAGGTAAACTCTCCATTTGGAGGTATGCTGCGTACTTCGTAATATCCTTTATCATCTTTTAGCATAACTACTCCATTCTTTATTGATTTATTTGTATCTGTGTAAACATATCCCTTTATTGTATTTGCAATTTGCAAGGTTGGATTTATCTCTGTATCCTTATTTAGATGTACAATAGCTCTGCTAAATAGGGGATTGTAGCTGTTGTTAAATCCCAAAAATCCCAGTGAGTATGTACCTTCTGGGAGATAAATGTAGAAATATCCAGTTTGATTTGCAAACCAAGTGGAGAATGTTTTCTCTCTGAAGGCTGAAATTTCAATATCTCCTACTGTTTTCTCTTTCGATGTAACCTTTCCATATAAGGCGTATGCCCTTTCCATTCTCATATTCATTGAAGTATCTTTGTTTAAGGATAATACTCCAACATAGGCAATCTTATAATTGTGATAGGTTGTGAGTATGTATATTGTATATATCCCACCTGGCAGATGTAGTTTGAAATCTCCATTTTTATCTGTTTGTGTGATGTAAACATTGTATCCACTAACACTTTTTACTTTCACAACCGCGCTTTCCACAGGCTCTCCATTATAAATTACATACCCACTTAGGAGATAACCCTTTGTAAGCGTAATATTCTCATTTATTGTTATGTTCCAGTTGCTAACTGCAGCATCAAATTTCTTTGAATAATAATCCTGTTTGCTTGCAACCAACGTGTAGTTATCAGGTACAACAAGTACACTAAAACTACCATTCTGGTCTGTATAAGCAGTGTATTTTGAGTATATACCGTTTAACTCAACGGTTGCGTTTGATACAGGTGTACCATTGGTGTATGTAACTAAACCTTTTACAAATGAAGGTTTTAGGGCAATATCCTTTGTGAACTCCATACCTGTATTTAGTGTAACCTTTTCAATATTTGTAAACATCTTACCGTTTATGATTAAATTCACATTGTATGCATGAGGTGGTATGTCCCTTATTTGGTATTCTCCGTTTTTTATTGGAACGGAGACGCGATATCCATATGTGGAATTTTCCAAGATGAATGTGGCATTTGAGAGTTTAATATCTCCATTATCGAATTTGTTGTTGTGGTTTATATCATAGTAAACAACACCATCTAGAGTTGCTGGCTTTATGGTAATGTTCTTTGTTATGACAAAATTGGGCTTTAATCTCATCGCCTGCTCATCACTAACATTTATAAGTGTGTGATATAAAATGGTTTTATCTACCATTCTTAGTTTGTCATAACCTCCGTCGGTAGACACTACTAAGGTTATGTTTCCTGCTACAGATAGAAGCTTGAAATATCCAGTATCATTTGTTAAGGTTGTTGCATGGGGAATGCCGTATTCATCGAATATGGTTACCCTTATATGTTTCATAGGTTCCCCTGTGGATAGCCTTATATATCCCTGTATGACTGCGCCTTCGTAGAATTTTACCATAACTACATCGTTGGGCAATACCTGATATGCCGGGGGATTTAGTTCCACGGTTCCTTTTCCCTCTTTCTGATATTTTAGTGCTAAATCTATTGGTATTGGCTTCCAATCTTTAGTATGATTTTTATAATCTTTATATGGATTCCAAAATGCAGTTTTGTAAACCAGTTTGAAATGGGTCATATTCCAAGCTTGCATAGGCTGATAGCTACCCAAGCTTGGAGAGAACCCAGGAATTCCATCACCTTTACCTATATCCTCTCCAGAGTATCCTATGAACGTACGATATAGCATTGAATTATAAAACATGGGTTTATAAATGATTTTATAGCTCACAATTTGAGCATCTGCTGGGATTTTATCAATATCATAGGTATTTCCATTTACATCCACAGCTTTCAAATCGTAAAAATCATAAGGCACAACGGTACCTCCCGCTTGGTATATTCTTCTATCTCCTAACTTTGCAGGTGCATAAAATATACCAGTTCTAGTTCCAGAGAATGGGAAGAGACGATAATCAACTGCAAAATACCTTATATCCCAGCCAGTTGAATTTCTAATTGAATCATATATGGCAATTAATTTATCTTGTGGCAAATATGCCAATGTTCCCTTTATCGCCACATATAATGCATTTCTTGAAGAGATGTCACTAGAGTATAGTCCGTATATCTGGGGATTATTAATTATTATATCTCTATATTTGTCAGGGTTATTTAAAATATCTACTATTTCACTTGCCCTCTTCTGGCCTGCATACTTGACAAGGGCATTCATAACTGGCTCACTTAAAGTGCCATTATTTTTATTATAATTTCCCTCAAGCAATCTTGCAATGAATAAAGATATAACCTCACTCTCGTTTTGAGCTGTGATTATTTGAGCAGCAACCTGGTAACCATTCTGGAAGTTGTCTGCAACTGCAGGGTGTTCTCCTTGCTCTACGGACTGGAATCCATAGTCCCACCATGAGACGAATGCAGGTCTATCTGAAGGAGGTGTTAAATTATCCTGCTCACTTAACCATTTCCAAGCACGTTGCCATGGATATTCTGGCTTTGGAATAGAGTAACCAAACGCACCGAGATACCAAGGAGATGATTCGTTGTATGTTGTCTCGTTTGGTCTCATAAATGAGGGCATACTGTTGTATATCTGTTTGTCAAATTTATCCTTGGTCTCGTAAGGTATTCCTGCATCAACAGCGTACCAAACAGTTGGGAATATTACAAGGAATGCAACTACGAGGATTACAGTAATTTGGGATATTTTCACATTTCTTTTTAAAGCCTTTCTCCAAGAACCGCGGTATTTTTTAAATTCTTCAATTGATTTCTTAATATCCACTATATCTATGAGCCATACTAGAGCTATAGCTGCAGTTAGTGCCACTGGGGGCGATGCGTTGAACATAAACCTCGCAGCAGATATTGCCATAAATATGGCTATGCTAGTGTAAATAACGAAGAATATATAGTGCTCACTCAATCTCTTTTTGAGAAGGTAAATAATATAGAAAACTCCAGTAATGGATAGAAGGAATATCCCTATACCGAAGGACATGCTTAGAACTCCCATGGTTGCTGGCTGTGCTTCTGCTATGGTTGAGTATAATTTGCTATGCACAAAATACCCTTGTCCACTTACCAACTTGCCCCAAATGTCTGGGAAGAATATATTGAGAATGACTGCAAATACTCCTAGTCCTACACCTCCGGCAAGGAATACAAATGGCCATGGGTACTTTGAGGTCATTTCGAAGTAGAGAGCTATGAATAGGGGAATTAAAATGGTTATAAGAGGTATTTCATACCATTCTACAATTCTATGAGTTACAAAGTACCAAGGGAATGCCATCAGAAATCCAACTATTGTATATACAGTGGTGAATACTACAATATGGAAATTGGATTTATTTCTCAATCTGTTTAAAATCACCTGTATAACTAGGTATATTGCTAATATGGCGAGAGCATAAGTGTAACCCTTCCAAGCTAAAGCTAGAGCCCCCAGCGAAGCACCTGCAAGTGCGCTATAAATAATGGGTTTTTTATTTTCCTTCACAAAAATTGAAGCTCCTTGTTTAAGCTCCTCTTTTTTAAACCAACCTTTAATCCAATTTTTGCTTTTTGTTGTTTTCAGAGCCATTAGGAAGAAATAGAACATCCAGGTTATGAAGAATAAATCAAAGGCATCCCAGTCTGCTTGAGTGGCAACACTCCTCATTATATGTGCAGGCATTATAGCTAGGAAGAATGCAGCTATTATTCCCACTTTCCTATTGAATGCCTCCTTGCCTAAGAGGTAGACAGGTATAATTGTCAGAGTTCCCCAGATTGCTGGGAAAAGAATGAGCATAAGAACTGCCGAATCATAGGCGTTCATGAATGGATAGAATATCATACTAGCTAGTATTATAGCCCAATGAAATAGGGGAGGTCTAGGGTTATCTACTCCCAGGGGGTAATTAAGCATAGGATCATTTAATAATTGATGTTTTGATGTGAGAATATAATTGAGAATTCTTTCATGATAATATGAGTCAGATCCACCAGATACAGAATAGCCGTACTGTATGGAAGGTCCTATGGCCCAGTACACTCTTATAAAAAATGCCAGGGCCATAATAGATGCCAATACTATAACGACAAGCACTGTTGTCCTGTTCATATCAAATTTAAATTTGTTCCGTAGCATGCTACATCACCGTTGTGGGTAGCGATATTGCATTTCCTATAAAAAAGTTATTGTAATTCTTCGCAAAAGTTTAAAATAGCTGGTAATTTTGCCTCAATTATGGAGTTCTGGTACTCGGAAATGCATACCTCAAACATAAAGCTTGCATTCAGAATAAAAGAGGAAATTGAGCATGTACGCTCTAAGTATCAAGATATTCATCTCTTAGACACCTATGAGTATGGAAAATTGCTTGTTATAGATGGAACCGTGCAAATGACCGAGCGCGATGAATACATATATCATGAGATGATAGTACATCCACCGTTGCTAACTCATAAAGCTCCCAAAAAGGTATTAATTATTGGAGGAGGAGATGGTGGTGCTGCGAGAGAAGTTTTAAAGCATAAAATGGAGGAGGTACATCTGGTTGAAATTGACGAGGAAGTTGTTAAAATTGCCAGAAAATATTTGCCAAGCGTTGCATCAAGTTATGAAAATCCTAAGTTGCATTTGCATATAGAAGATGGAATAGAATTTGTAAAGAAGAACAAGGATTTTGATGTTATAATAATTGATTCCACCGACCCTGTTGGCCCAGCTGAGGGCCTATTTACGGAGGAATTTTATAAGAACATGAAAAAAGCCCTTGCTGAAGGTGGGATTATATCGCAGCAGTGCGGAACGCCATTTTACCATCCTGAAGAGGTATGTAAAGTTAAAAGCATTTTAAGCAAAATTTTTGAGCATGTGAAGATATATCTTGCATATATACCAACTTATCCCAGCGGTATGTGGAGCTTTGTTATGGCGAGTGATGAGGAAATAAAGCTTAGAAGACATTTGAATTTTAAAACTAAGTATTTCAACGAAGATATTTATTATTCATCTATGGTGCTTCCAAACTTCATAAAGGAAGAATGCAAGAAATACTAAAAATATTATAACCCTTGGATCAATCGTACTTCCTTCAATTTTCACATTTTTCTCCACACTTGCTTTATTTCCCCAGTAATCGATGGCAACGATTTTTATCTTATACTCTCCGTGCCCCAATTTTATGTGAATAATTTGGTTATTTCCTTCATAAATTTTCTTTCCATCCACATAAACTATGTACTCTTTTATATTTCCAACGCTCTTTGATAAATCTATTGTAAGCTCATTTCTCTCTTCACTTATATGACCGAATATTATGGGCTCATACGCTCCATCCCAATCGTAATCAAATATCCTTGACAGGTAATTTGTAGCTTCTTTGCTCTTTATAATCAAAGATACCTCCCTGTTTCTAAGCATAGAAGATATTCCAAAATTCATGCTTCCAAGGAGTGCAGAAGAGTCGCCTATAATGAGTTTAGCATGCAGATATGGGATGTAGTGCTCGTAGCCATCAAATAAACGCACATTCTCACTATTTCTTTTGTATTGAGCTAAAGCATAGGATGTTTTGTTTTTAACCATGTTCCAAACATCATTGTCTACGTATAGTGCCTCTATTCTTAACTCCCTTTGTTCTGATATAAAATCTTTAAAGAGTGTATAGGAAAAATCTGGAGCAATTACTGGTTCTATGTAAGCAGTGAGATTTACGCTTTCAAATACTTCCCTTCTTAATTCTATCCTATTTTCATTTTGGCTTGCATTTTGAAAAGAGCCAGAATAATTATCTATATCTTCAACATTTTTAGAATCATCGTAAAATATTTTTTCCATATACTCCGCAAATTCTTTGTTTCTAACAATTACTCCATATCCCCTGTTTCCGCAAGGTGATAGGGACGAATCTCCAAAATTCTCCGTTGAGATCAACACCTTTTTATCATCAACTACTATGAATTTTGCATGCAAGAATGTGTATCTATCATATATTCCTTGGGATGGTTCATTTATCATGAATTTTATGTTTGCACCCTCTTCATATAATTTCTGCAAGACATATTTTTCTGAATCTTTGATGCCACCAATTGGAGAGCCATCCAATAGCATAGTGACATTAACTCCACTTTTTAATTTTTCTTCAAGGACATTTTCAAGAGCGATGCTATCCATGGTGTAAGATTCAATGAGGATTTTGGTTTTTGCATCATTTGTAAATCTCAAAACTTCTCTCCATTTATCCGGGTAAGGGAATATCTCTAAAGAGGCTTTAAAATCTTTAGGTTTGAAATCACTCTGTCCTATTACATGATATGTGCTCCAATCCTTTGAGCTATTTGTATCTACAAGATTTATCCTTCTCAAGAGATGTCCTTCTGAGAGCTTTAAAGGTTTGCCACTCCATCCCGTTCCATTGTATTTTGAGTTGCCATAAATTACAATATCCACCATTTGAGAATTATTGTAAAGAGCAATTTCGTCCCCTTTATTTGCTAAGGAGAATCTTCCCTCTTTGAATTGAGAGTATGTGTAATTTGGGTAGAAACCCATAAAATGAAAGAAAGATGAAGAATTTTGAGCTATGTAGAGCTTTGAATTAGGTGCTATAGAGCCATGAAGAATCAACTTTCCTTCAAAATCGGTGATATAATAACTATCTAAATTAACCCTTGTATTTGAGGGATTTATAATGCAAACATATTCCATATTTGTTCTAGGGTAAGAATATGGACTTGCTTCATAAATTAAAAGATGCTGCTTTTCATTCTCATTATATTCTCCTTGAGAGTATGGAATAAGAAGAATAACAAGAATTAAGAGTAATATGATTACTTTACCTTCCATTTTCTCTTCTTCTCTTCTAACCTTTTTTGATACTTCTCACCTAACTTGTAAGAAATTTCTTCCAGTTCCCTTAGATTGTTTACAAATTCCCTCTTGCTTTCAGAGTTTATGTACTCTTCAAATTTTAGCCTTTTTCTGAGAGTGTCAAATACATACCAGCCTCCACCTATGGCTATAGATACACCTATTATCAAAAACCAGTAGTTCCAATCACCAGCCCAAGCTGTTAAATAATCCATTCCCGGGTCTTTACCTATGAATCCCGTGGATTGTAGTACCCAGTACCCGCCGGTTATCGTCCAGTACAACCCTAAAACGAACAATGCAAGGCTTATGTGTAATATGTATTCCCTCATTTTACTCCATGACATTAAAAAGAGGAAGTACTGCATTAATAAAGTATTTTCGCTTAAAAAGATAAAAATTTTAGAAGGAAAAACTATCCCCAGGTTTTAGAATTATTAATTTTATTCCTTCTTTCTCAAGCTCTTCTCTCATCTCCTCTGGCTCTGCCTTTATTGGAGGCCAGGTGTTGTAGTGCATTGGAATAACATACTTTGGCTTGATCCACTTTGCTGCAATTGCCGCTAGTTTTGTATCCATTGTGAATAAGCCTCCTATGGGTAATAGAGCTACATCTGGCTTGTATATTTCACCTATTATTTTCATATCTCCGAAAAGCCCTGTATCACCTGCGTGATAAACTTTTTTTCCGTTGATCTCAATTACGAAGCCTGCTGGCAAGCCGCCATCATGGGAGAAGTTACTCTCTGTAATTCCCGCAGAATGTAGGGCTGGAACCATGGTTAGTCGCATCCCATCGTGCTCGTATGTACCGCTGAAATTCATTCCGATTGCATCTGCACCTTTTGAAGATATGTATTGTGCTAATTCATAAATTGCTACAATTGGAACATTCTTTCTCTTTGATATGAATATTGCATCTCCAAGATGGTCCCCGTGTCCGTGGGTCACAGCGATAATATCACAATCAATTTCATCTGGTTTTATAGAAGCCATATCGTTGCCTGTTATGAATGGGTCTACTAGTACCTTCTTTCCATCTTCCTCAATTAGAAATGCAGAGTGCCCAAGCCAAGTTACTTTCATTTCCATCACCTCTGGCAAATATCTCTTCATTCAATTTTAAGTTTTCCTCTAAGCTAATCTCTCAGGGCATATATCTCTGCGGGAGCAATGTAGGCATTTTCCAACTTTGTTATGATTTCTATGCACTTCTCCAGTTTTTAAAACTTCTCTCATCTCCTTGACTTTTTGGAGCATTATATTTTTTAAATCCGCCTCATAGTCAATTTTGTAGATAACTGAGCCGTATTTGAGTAATCCGTATGGGGGAGCTTTATAATTTTCTTCCACAAGCACCATATACGCTGTTAACTGCATAATATGCGAAAAATGTGGGCCTCTAGGCACTCTACCAGTTTTTATTTCCACAGGTATGTAATCCTCACCCTTCTTTATGAGTAAATCAGGTCTTCCCCATATTTTGTATTTTTCACTTTTCAAGATAGGACTCTTTTGCAAATCATCAATGTATATTATTTCACCATCTGGCAGTTGAAGCTTCCTCTTAATCTCATTGTACTGAATGTCCTTTTTCATAGCCATATAGAGAAAATATGTGGCAAATACAAGCCATAGGAGGGATAGAACCTCTAAAACATAGCCAAGGGTGTAATTTGGAGGTAAGATGAATGTTACCGCGAATATTGAGAATGTGGTTGCTGCTGCTGAAGCAATAACCATTATTCTCTCTGCATTCTTTCTCTCAGATATAATGGCATACTTATCCGCTTTCCATAATAAATAAAAGGAGAATGCTAGCCATAGAATTGAAAAAAGGATGAACATCTTGCTTAATAGAGGAGAGGTATAGATGAATGATATGCCTACAAGAGCGATAATTGTGGCGCCTATGGAAAAGTAAATGGCCATGCTCTCAAACTCTTTCATCTGTGTATATTTTTTCTTCATATCTGCAGCACCCTTGCTTATCTCCCTATGCTTTCTAACTCCTTCATTCTCCGTATGCTTCTCATTCCTGCTCAGCCACCAGCTTAATGGACAGTACGAGTATTTCTCAATATCTCCTGCAGAAATATAATCCACAAAAGAAATATGCCCAAAGGTTATTTAACTCTTTTGAAAAAGCTTAATATATGCGCATCCAATATTTTATTATGCGAAGAGCTACAATTTTACTCTTAATAGGTGTTATTCTAATAGTGGGTGCAGTCATCATCTTGGGTGCATTTTATGCCCATGGTTTTAAGAATGTCAAAGTTGTTAATGTTGGAGCTGAAGCTTCTAAAAGCATCTATATCAATTTAACTGGCAATTATTCGATTTTAATTAGCTCTCCCTCCAATATCTCTTATGAGTTCTATGCGCCCAACGGCACATTACTATTTGAGAAAAATAACACAAACACAGGTTCTTTAAATATAACCAACGCAAATGGTCAATATAAGTTGCTCATAAAGAATGATGGAAATTCTGACGTGGAAGTTGCAGTTCTTATATCAGAAGAAAGCTTGATGAACAACCTTATGTATGGCATCTACGCATCTGGAGGAGTTTGTTGTCTTGGTATGATAATCGTTGTGATAGCATTTATCCTTCTATTATGGGATAGAAAAATGGAAGAAAAACAATATAAAAGGTATTAAAGCTTTGCAGCCTCGTAGCCCATCTCAAATGCCTTGAAATTCAGCTCGTGGTATCTTGGGCTTATGCTCTGCCTTATTGCCTCCTTTATCTTCTCCTTCTCCAGCGGGAAAATAGGGAGTTTTGCGAGGGCACCTAGCATAACTATATTTGTTGTTATGGAATCCCCAGCCCTTCTTGCTATCTCCGTTGCCTCTATGGGTATGACATTCAGGCCCTTCATGTTCTCCAGAAGCTTACTTACCTCTGGGTAAGGGGAATCTCCAAGAGAGGCAGTTATTGGAATTATCGGCTCGGTGTTGACGATCACATAGCTCCCCTCATGAACCTTGGAGAGTGCTCTGTATGCCTCCACGGGCTCGAAGCCCACCACTATGTCCGCCTCTCCCCTGCCAATGAGGGGGCTCTTCGCATCACCGATTTTCATCTCAGTCACAACAATTCCTCCGCGCTGAGCCATGCCATGGACCTCGCTCATAACCACGTTTATGCCCGATAGCAAAGCTGCCTTTCCCACTATACTTGATGCCGTGAGCACACCCTGTCCTCCAACTCCAGCGAAAATGATACTCGTGGTCATTTTATCACCTTCTTCTCAATGGCGTTGAATGGACACACGGTGGCGCAAACTCCGCATCCATCGCAAAGGGCATCGTTTATGAAGACCCTCGGCTTTCCATTCGGAGCCAGATTATC
>WAKY01000037.1 GCA_015523135.1 Candidatus Aciduliprofundum sp. | reverse complement strand
TGCCTGTAAAGCTCGGCAATTTTCTTCTCTACATCTATAAACTTCCTCCCTGGCTTGGTTTCATGAATTGCAAGTTTGTATGCAGCTTCCTTAACTTCAATAGCCCTCTTAACTTCTTTATTCACATCGCCAATTATAAATGTTCTCGCCATATTCGCGTAATAGTTATTGTAATCGGTACCTATTACCACTGTAACCACAGAATTGTTCTTCACATAAGCATCCCTAAACGGCTCGGCATGTACTCTTGGAGTTGTAGAAACATAAACCTTGGGGTCTTCACTGCCATCCTTAGTCAAAAGATGAGCTATCTCAGATGCAATTTCTAACTCGCTCATTCCCGGTTTTATTATCTCTTCCGCAAGCTTCATTCCCTTACTTGCAATTCTTCCTGCCTTTCTTACATTTTCCTTTTCCCATTCATCCTTTAACATCCTAAGCTGAAAAGTATAATCTAGAATGTCCACAATTTCTAACTCTGGATTTAGTCGCTTAAAAACTTTGTAAAATAGAAGATAAGAATCTCTTTCTACTGAAAACTCCAGTCCAATCCTCTTAAACCCATTACTCTTAATCCAAGAAACAACCATTGCCATAAGAGACTCTGCATCTTGATACTCAACAACATCTTCGATCCAAGATCTTCTTTTAAACTCTTCAGCTTCCCCTTCTACTACAAATGCCATGGGCTCTCCCTCAGCAGGAATAAGTAGAGAAGGCCTTAACCATCTTGTTCCCGTGAAATAAGTAAAGGTAGAAAGCGCTCTAATCACGGCTCCATCTACATTGTTCTCCCGCAAAATCGATTGAAATTTTCGAAGTCTTCCTTCAAATATATTACGAGAACCTCTCAAATTTATCACTTCCAATCAAGTAATCTTTTCTCCCCCTCAATCTTCTTTATATCCGTTATATCCTGAGTAAATTCTAAAGTTCCCATATACTTTCCATTTTTACGGACAGCAAAATACTGTATTAATATTTTCTTACCCTGCATATCAATCCAGAAATCAGCCCTATCCCTTTCTCCACTTTTGAACGCTTGTAATATTTTGTTCACTATATGCACACTCTTTGGGGGATGGCATAGCTGCACAGGCCTACCGAGAATCGTGTTTGTACGGGTGAATATCCTTTCACCTCCAGAGAAAAATCTCACTCTATCCTCAGAGTCAATAAAAGTTACATCCACGGGCATAGTTGCAAGCATTGCAGATATTTCATCTGGAAGAAGATAACCATTCTCAATTTCTATATCTCCCTCTCTCTTGAGCTCCTTGAAATCAGGACGTAGCTTAACATCTCCCATATTTTTCTTCATTTCCTCTATAAGATGCTGGGGCAGGGATAGTAATTGCTCAGGAGTGATTTCATCCCTTACTTCATACGGCATTATGGACTTTGCCTCGCTTTTCCACTCATTCCCCGGCTTGATTTTGTAATATCCAATCTCATCATCTTGCATCCTTATGGCTTTGAACTCTCCTTCGCTGAGAAGAACTTTCAGAGTAGGGTAAAGAATATTGTTCTCTCTAAACACCATGTCTATTAGGCGAGAGGAGAGGTCTTGATCAAGGTTTGCAATTTCTTCATAATTTTTCCCTTTACTAATAAGGTTCAAAAATTTATTTATTTCAGCTCTAATCTCATCATGCTTACGCCATAGCACAGCAGGCACAGCGTTCAATCCTCTTCTCTCAAGATATGGAAAAATAACCATTTCCTCACGATTGTAATGAGTATAGCCAACTGCCTTCAATCCACGTACTATTCCCTCCAGAGTTCTTAGAGTGCTTTTAAGCGCGTTGCCCTTCAATTTCAAAATTGAGGATGCGTAAAGATTCAAAATTTCAGAATCTTTTATTATCTCAACATTTTCCTCATAAAGAGTTCTTAGAGGATGACCTGATGGAAACTTAGATATTTCTTTTTCAGCTCCACTCACACTCTCCCTGAATATTTCAACATGAATATCACACATCCTAGCAATTTCTCTTGCAGATATCCCCTCCGCTACGAGCTCTTGTTCAATAAGTGGAATTTCAAGGGGAGATATAGAGCGAAGTACATCTTTAAATTCTTCTTTTACTTTTTCCTCATTCTCTCCTGAATGCAATTTTTTGAGCATTTCTTTTAATTTTTCTTTTTTCATTTCCCTATTATCAAGTAATTCTGACATTTTATCACCAAAATGAGTGATGATTATACATTTTTAAACTTTTCTGGACAGAATTGTCCATAAATTAAAAATATTTCTTATACTTCTCAATTTCTATCATCATTCTGCGAGTTGCCTCTTTGGGATCCTCCGCAGAGAGAATTGCAGAGATAACAGCAATGCCATCAACTCCAGTAGATAGAACATTTCTCAAATTTTCAATATTAATTCCTCCTATAGCCACCACGGGTATTTTCACGCTCTTCACTATCTTCCTCAAATTTTCCAACCCAATTACAATTGCATTTTCCTTGCTGCTCGTAGGATAAACACTTCCAGCTCCAAGATAATCAGCTCCTTCTTCCTGCGCTTTAATTGCCTCCTCCACACTATGCACCGTGGCTCCTATGAGCAGTTCAGATGCAATTTTCCTAGCAATCTTTAAAGGCATATCATCAGGTCCAAGATGCACTCCATGCGCTTCTATTGCAAGAGCTACATCAACTCTATCATCCACAAAGAGAAGAGCATCGTAATCCTCAATCATTCTCCTTATTTTAATTCCTTTTTCAATCATTTGCCTTGTGGATGAATTTTTCATCCTGAGCTGTATCGCCCTAGCCCCTCCCTCAAGAACAAGCTTAACACTCTCAATTTCATCTCTCAACCTTCCATCCGTAATCACATACAATTTTAATTTCTCCTTCAAATTCACAAACTAATATTGCAAGAGCTTATTTTTTAATTTCGGATTTTCATGAAAAAATTTTAAACAAACAAACCATGCTCTCTCATATGAATAATGAATCTCAATATGATACGCCTATAACCGATGCATTGAATAATATTGGAGCATACATAAAATGGTGCACTCCTTCCATCTTACCAAATCAAAAGAAGGTTGCAAACATTTACAAATCTGACATTTCTGTTTCTGCCGGATTTCTTGGAAGTTATGTTGACAATACAGGAATTTTCAAAGAAGCACATGATAAAGCTGCAAAAGTATATGGTGCCGACAAAACCTTATTTAGCGTGAACGGCACAACAGGTAGCAATTTTATAGTATTGAGAATGCTCACTTTAGAATACGAATCTCCCCAAATTTTAGTTACAAGAAATCTTCATCACTCAATAATTCACGCTGCAGAATGGCTTGGCATAAGATTCAGATTCATAAAATCTTCCTATGACCCTCAATTTGAAAGCTTGATTCCACCCAAGCCAGAGGATGTTCTTGATACTTTGAACAACTATCCAGAGAGCAACGCAGTAATTATATCTTCTCCAACATATTCTGGACTTTCCGCAAAAATAAGGGATATTGTAAAGGTTGTAAAGAATTTTGATAAAGAAATAAAAGTTATTGTAGATGAGGCTTGGGGCTCACATTTTCATTTTAGCGATGAATTGCCTAAGAGTGCAATGCAAGCTGGAGCAGATATAGCAGTACAGAGCACTCACAAGCAAGGTGGCTCTTTACAACAAACAGGAATGATTCACTGGAAGGAGAAATACGTGAATAGTGAATTGATGTACGAGGCTTTTCGTGAGTATGCAACCACAAGTCCCTCGTATCATCTTCTAGCTTCTCTTGATTCTGTAAGAGCAATAATGGAGAAAAATGGAAGGGAGCTCGTAGAATCTTTGATAAAGAAAGCAGAGTACTTCAAGGATTTGCTTGGAAAAAAATTAATTCCTCCATTAAAAATTATGGATGATTCCCTTGAATTTGACCTTGTAAAAGATTACATTTCGGGTTATGACAAAACAAAAACTTCAATCGCCCTAACAAAATTCAGAGAAACTGGTTTTGAGCTGGGCAATCTCCTTGCTAAGAATAAAATAATCGTGGAAAAAAGCAGTCTAAATACGATTCTTATGATAACCACTTTTTCACTATCCTACGCGGAAATAGACAAAACAGTTAGAGTTTTATCCTCTGTGATGAAGGATTTCCACAAAGTAGGAAAAAAGGATTTAATTCCAAATCCATTCCAACATTTAGAGACAAAGCCCGTTATTGAACCTCACACAGCTAGAAGAGTAGCCCAAACAATAGGAAGAATAGTTCCACTCAAAGATGCAATTGGTAAAATAGCTGCAGAGCACATAGAAATTTATCCCCCAGGAGTGCCCGTTATTCTTGAAGGATTTAGAATCACAGAAAATAACGTCCGCTACCTTCTCAATGTCAAAGAGAAGGGTGGACATATAAGTGCCAGAGATCCATCCCTCCAAACAATATACGTTCTCTGAACAGCAATACACAAAAATATCCAGAAATATTTAAATATGTTTCCTCAATGCAAAAACAGGTATGAGGTGATGAGATGGTTAGTGAGGAGGAAGTATGGAATGCCTTGCGAGATGTGGTAGATCCAGAAATAGGAGCTAATTTAGTTGATTTGGGATTGATATATGAAGTTAGGGTAGACAATGGAAAGGATGTGTATGTTAAAATGACATTAACAGTTCCTGGTTGTCCTCTCATGAATGTTATTCCAGCACAGGTGGAAGAGAGATTGAAGCAATTGGAAGGAGTAGGCAAGGTAACGGTACAGTTAACATTTGACCCACCTTGGAGCCCAGATAGAATGAGTGAAGAACTTCGCAAGCTCTACGGCTGGTAAGTTGAAAATTTTTAATATTCTATTTCAATATAAGCATAATGCAAACAACCCTTTACAATTTTGGAGATTCGTTGGAAAAAATAGAGGAGGAAATTAAAAAATGCCAAAAATGCCCGTTATACAAAACAAGAAAAAATGCAGTTCCTGGCGAGGGAAGGTTTGAGAAGAAAATTATGTTCGTGGGTGAGGCTCCTGGGAGAAGGGAGGATGAGCTTGGTAGGCCCTTTGTGGGCGCTGCAGGAAAATTTTTGGATGAATTATTGGCTAGCATAGAATTATCTCGCAAGGATGTTTATATAACAAATATTGTGAAATGCAGACCTCCGGGAAATAGAGACCCGACTGATGAGGAGATAAAATTGTGTTCTCCCTACTTAGATAGGCAAATTGCAGTTATGAAGCCAAGGATAATATGTCCCCTTGGTCGCTTCTCCGCAAAATACATACTTGAAAAATTTGGGTTTGAAATGGACAAAATTTCAAAAATTCAGGGCAGTGTATTTGAAGGAGAAGTTCTAATCCTGCCAATGTACCATCCTGCTGCCGCTCTTTATCATCAAAATTTGAAAAACGAACTTTACAAGAGCTTTGAAGTTTTAAAATCTCTTCTTTGAAATATTATCGCAAGTGATAAAGAGCCGAAAAACTTTAATATTCTTTGTTGAGATGGCCCTTTGATGCAGGTAAAATGTAATGAGCTTACTGATGCCGTTAAAATCGGTATTGTTATATTAGATGAAAATTTCAAAATTGTAGATGTAAATAGGGAAATTTTGGTAAAGGGAAACATGAAAAAAGAGATGCTTCTCAACACCCCGTTTCTCTCATGGTTTCCAGAAAAAAAGAGGGATGAGATTGAAAAAATCCTTCGAGATGTTTGGAATGGAAAGAAAGAATGGGGTAAGGGCTCATACGAATTGTATCCCATGGGCAGCGATAAGCCAATTATAGTTGATATTCGCGTTAGAAGATTAAAAGATTCCCTAGTTGTTACCATAATTGACAAAAGCTGGCTCTACAAAACATTGAGAGAATTAAACATCGTTCAATCAGCAGTTGATAACATGGATGAGGGATTAATGGTCACGGATGTAAATGGAACTATACTATTTGTGAACCCAGGATTCACAAAGATGACTGGGTACAGTGAGGAAGAGGCCATAGGGCAAAATCCAAGAATTTTAAAGAGTGGCAAGCAAGACAGAAAATTCTACGAAAATATGTGGAATACAATCCTCTCAGGCCAAATTTGGAAGGGTTCATTGATAAACAAGAGAAAGGATGGAACATTGTACTGGGAAGAGATGACAATAGTGCCAGTAAAGGATAATAAGGGGAGAATCACAAATTTCGTTGCTGTGAAGAGAGATGTATCCGAAAGGAAAAAATTGGAAGAGGAGATACGAAAGAAGGAAGAATATTATCGCAAGATATTCAGCATGAGCAACGATGGGATATTCATAGAAACCCTTGATGGAAAAATTGTGGATTTAAACGAGGCAGCAGCTAAAATGCTTGGCTACAAGAGGAAAGAGCTCTTGGGAAAGGGATTAGAAATCTTATTACCTGGAGATCCCAAAGAAAAGATTGATGCTATGATTAAAAAATTAAAAAAAGACGGATATGCACGCTTAGAAACATTTAACAAGCACAAAGATGGTCATTTAGTTCCTCTGGAGCTGTCAATAAGCCTGCTTAACATTGAAGGTGAGAATTTAGCTCTTGTAATTGCAAGGGATTTATCTTTTAGGGAGGAGCAAGAGACAAAATATAGGATTTTAAGCGAGATGGCAAGCGATGCTGTTATTCTAATCAATGAGAGTGGCGTTATAGAGTACTGGAATCCTGCAAGTGAGAGAATATTTGGATATACTAAAGAAGAGGCTTTAAATAAGCCATTCTGGAATCTAATTGTGCCTGAGAAATACTTGCCAAACTCCAATTTTCCAAAACTCGTTAAGAATGGATTTGAGAGAGCATCGCTACCTTTCCTGAGAAGATTTGATGTGCAAGCAAAGAGAAAGGACGGAAAATTGATAGATGTTGAGCTTGGAATTTCAATATTCAACATAAGCGGGAAGAAATATGCATTGGCGGTAATAAGAGATATAAGCGAAAGGGTTGAGATGGAGAGAAAATTGAAAAAGCAAACTGATGAGCTTAAATCCATTTACCGCTTCTCCCTTGAACTCGGCTCAATTATAGATACTCGCATCTTATCTCAAAGAGTTTATGAAGAGATAAAGAAGCTTATTGATTTTGATAGCTTTGCCTTGGGAATTATTGACTGGAATAAAAAAACTATAAAGTATGACATTCTAACTTCTGGAGAGAAGAACCTTGGGCCCATTGAAATCAAAATAAGTCCAAAAGATTCCCTAAGTGGCTGGGTTGTATCTTCAAAAAGAGCCTTGCTTATAAAGAACTTTGATGAAGAGAAGGATAGCTTGCCTGCAAAGTGGATTGAAGTAGAAAAAATGCCAAAATCTTGGCTTGGCGTGCCTTTGATGTACAAGGGCGAAGTTCTTGGTATTCTCATAGTTCAAAGTTTCAAGCCCTATCAGTATGATGAGAATGATAAGGATTTCATAATGACCCTTGCAGCTCAGCTCGCTATAATAATAAAGAATACGGAACTATTCAACGAGCTAAAGATAAGCGAAGAGAAATACAGAGGGATAATAAACTCAGCCATAGTTGGTGTGACAACCGTTGATCTTAATGGAAATTTCACCTTTGTAAATGACAAAATGGTTGAGATGTTAGGGTATACCAGAGAGGAAATCCTTAAAAAGAGCATTTACGATATAACAACTGAAGAGGGAAAGAAAATCTTTAGAGAGAAAATGAAAAGAAGGGCAATGGGTTTATCAGATTATTATGAGAATTCATTTGTTAGAAAAGATGGCACTGTTATTGATGTGCTTATCAATGCCGCCCCATTAAGAGATACTAATGGAAAAGTTATAGGTTCAATAGGAGTAGTAATGGATATAACAGAGAGAAAGAGAAAAACAGAAGAACTAAGAAGGAAAAATGCTGTGCTAAGCGCTCTCTATAACATTTCATTAAAAATAGGTGAAGCTCCAAGTCTTGAAGATATATCGGATTCTATTTATAAAGAATTTAAAAAAATATTTGATTTTGACTGGTTTTATATAGCCCTATATGACAAAAAAAAGAGGATATTAAAATATCCGATTCTTGTATCAAAAGGGAAGAGAATAGAAAATTATTCAATAAAATATGATCCTAAAAACTCCCTAGTCTCTTATGTATTACATACAAGAGAACCTTTGATAATAAAAGATTTTGATAAAAAATCTTTACCTTGCAAATGCATTATTGGTGGCAAAGATGAGAAAAACTATCCTAAATCAATAGTACTCCTGCCCTTACTATATAAAAGAGAAAAATTGGGTGTAATTAGCTTACAGAGTGAAAAGAAATACGCTTATGATGATAATGATGTTAAATACCTTAGCACATTTAGCAAAGCCCTATCTATCTTTATAAAAAATATTCAGCTATATCAAAATGTAAAAAATGCTAAACAAAGAATGGAGAAGATAGTAAATACTTCCTTAGTAGGCATAGCGATAGTTGATTTAAACGGAAAAATTACATTTGCAAATAATGCGCTCCTTAATATGTTAGGTTACTCCAAAAATGAATTGATTGGTAAGAGAATATTCGAATTAACAACCACAGAAGGGCAAAAACTATTCAAAAATATGTTAGAAAGAAGGAAAATAGGGGTAACAGATTATTATGAAATAAACTTAATCAAGAAAAATAGAAAAGAAATCTGGACATTAATTAATGCTTCTCCTCTTAAAGATGAAAATGGAAAAGTTGTTGGCAGCTTTGCTATGGTTTTAGACATAACCAATAGGAGAAAGATGGAAGAAAGAATAAAGAGCGAGAGGGAAAGATACAAGCGTATATTTGAGAGTATGGCAAACATAGTGGTGCTCATACAGAACGAGAGGATTATATATATAAACAAGCAGTTTGAGGCAGTCACTAGATACAAGATGGAGGAGGTCCTCAACAGGCATTTTATCGATTTTGTGCATCCTGATATGCGAGATATAGTGCTTAGTAATTACAGAAGGAGAATGCGCGGTCTTGAGGTACCAGATCATTATATAGTGAAGCTAATAGCAAAGAGTGGAAAAGATATATGGATGGACATTCGCACTTCTCTTATAGATTGGGAACAAGGTAAAGCAGATCTCGTAAGCCTAGTAGACATCACAGAAATCAAAGAGATGGAAGACAAATTAATCACACTGGATGAGATTGCAAGAAAATTGAAGATGGCAAAGAGCAAGGATGAAATTTACGATATTGCCATACAAAATCTATACAGAGTGCTTAATCTTTACAATTCTGCAATTTTGGAGATAAAAGACCACACTTTAGTTATAGTCAAATCTCGTGGCTATGTAAATCCAGACATAAAATTAGATATTGATAGTGAGAAGGGTATAACTCCTTGGGTTGCAAGAAACAACTTGCCATATTACTCTCCGAACACAGATGAAGACCCATTGTACATTGTGGGCGTAAGGGGAGCAAAATCAGAGTATGCTACCCCAATATCCATTGATGACAAAGTATATGGTGTTTTAGATGTGCAGAAGGATGAGCCCTATTCAATAAGCGAGGATGATATGAAGCTAATTGATTTATTGGCCAATAATATGGCTGTGGCCCTTAGAAGCTTAGAAATCCAAAAAGATTTAGAGAAGGCCAAGAACTTGCAAGAGTTAATGTTACACATAGTTAGCCACGACTTAAAAAATCCACTTGCAGTTATTGAGGGTTACATAGATCTCCTCAGAGAAGAGTTTGACCCCTCTTATTTAGATGCTATGCAAATGGCTGTGGAGGAGGCATCAAGCATAATTGAAAAGGCAAGGCTCTTCTCAAAGCTCGGAGCAGGCAAGATAGATGAGGAGCGAAAATTAATAGATTTGAAAGAAGAGATCGAAGAAGTTATCTCCCTGCTATCTCATAAATACCCATCCGGAAAGATAAACATGGCTGCGGATAAAATTGAAATTTACGCGTTTCCAATAATAAGAGAAGTTTTCTCAAATATAATTGATAACGCTTTCAAGTACGGAGCGAATAATGTGAATATATCCATAAATGAGAAAGAAGATAGTGTGGAAATAAGAATTGCGGATGATGGTCCAGGCATACCCAAAGAGATGCGCAATACCATATTCGATGCATTCAAAACATACTCAAAGAAAGGTAGTGGCTTAGGATTGAACATTGTCAAGATGATTGTAGAGATGCACGATGGCAAAGTTTGGGTAGAAGAGAACAAGCCCAAGGGAAGTGTTTTTGTAATACAATTGCCTAAGGATTAAAGATGCGTGCCCCTTGCATAAAGGTTCCACTCTCCGAGGCAGAGAAAACAAAAAGAGAATTAACTAAGATTAACGCTCTCGCCAACTTAAAGTGGAAAAAAGAGAAAGGGTATGCGATAATACCTTTAAAAAGAGAGATAGAAAATTTTGAAATCTGCTACGATGATTTTGAAGAGAAAAAGAAGAGAGAAAAAATCGGCTCTTTTGACATAATTGGAGATATAGCCATAGTGAAATTTAAGGAAAATATGAATTACGAGGAAATTGCAAAAAAATTGGTTGACGGAAAGAGCATAAAGAAATTGGCAGTGGATATGGGAGTTAGAGGTAAAGAGAGGATAAGGGAGTTAAAACTCATAGTTGGAGATTCATTGAAAACAATGCATAAAGAGTATGGCATACGCTTAAAAGTGGATATTTCAAAAGTTTATTTCTCTCCACGCTTGGCAACGGAAAGATGGAGAGTTGCACAAAAAGTAAGGGATGGAGAGACAATTTTTGATATGTTTGCGGGCTGTGGTCCATTCTCAATCTTTATAGCAAAATACAAGAAAGTAAAAATTTACGCCTGCGATATAAATCCCTACGCAATAAAATATCTCAAAGAGAATATAAAATTAAACAAGGTTGATGGCATAATTCCAATCTTAGGGGATGCAAGGGAGATGGCAGAAAAGATAAAGGCAGATAGGATAATAATGAATTTGCCACACTCTTCATTTGAATTTTTAGAATATGCGATTAAGGCGGCGAAAAATGAGGCATTTATCCACTATTACGAAATTCTGCCAAGAGATAATAAAAGAGAGGAGGATATAATTGCTAAAGGTAAAGAAATGGGGGCTAGAATAAAAATTTTGGAGAAAAGAAAAGTGCACGCATACTCTCCAAGCAAGGACATGTTTGCTTTCCTGGTTCAAATATTCAAATTATCTGAGCCGCACAACTTCTAAATTTCTAAGAGCCATAGTCTCCATTCCGTATCTCTTATGCAATCCTATTGCTAGGTCTATACATTTATTTTCCTCTCCGTGACATATTATAACTCTTTCTGGCTTGGGATTCATAGAAGAAATGTATTGCACGAGTTGCCTTCTATCAGAATGGCCTGAGAAACCATCAATTGTTTCTATATTCATCTCAACCTTGACTGTGAATGGCTTGCCCCCGAGACTCATGAGCACTTCCTTAAGTCCATTCTGTATTCTCCTACCCAAAGTGCCAACTGCTTGATAGCCAACGAATACAAGGGTATTGCGCGGATCATCTGCCCAGTGCTTAAAATACTCCAGCACAGGTCCACCGTTCATCATACCGGAAGTGGAGAGAACAATAAGCGGATCCGATGAACTTATAACCTCTTCCCTCCTCTCTACAGATTCAACCCTATGGAATATAGGAGATAAGAAAGGATTCTCTTTTTTCTGGAATATGAGCTCACGCAAATCCTTGTTCAGATATTCAGGATACGCCGCATGAATGGTGGTTGCTTCCCATATCATACCATCAAGATAAATGGGTATCTCTGGAAGCTCTCCACTTCGCATAAAGCTTTCAAGAACTAGCATGACTTCCTGACTTCTTCCAACGGCGAAAACAGGAATTAGGATCTTTCCTCCCTTCTCATAAGTACGCATAACAACATCTTTCAATCTTTCTGCAGCTTCTCTCCTGGACGGTTGAAAATCGTCGCGGCCTCCATAAGTACTCTCCATTATAACAGTCTCAACACGAGGAAAACGATTGTGAGCTGCATTGAACAACCAAGAGCGCTCGTATTTTATATCTCCCGTGATAACTATATTGTAAAGCCCCTCACCTATGTGAAAATGAGAAACAGAAGAGCCAAGAATATGCCCTGCATTGTGGAATGTTAGCCTTATATCTGGTGCAATATCCGTAGTTTCTCCATATTTGAGTGTGATAGTGTGCTTTATCATTTCTTTAATATGCTTTGATTCATAGGGTACTTTCTTTCCCTCCGATTGCGCCACTTTGACATAATCAATAAGTAGCATGGCTGCGAGATCCCTAGTAGGAGCAGTCATATAAACTGGACCATCATAATTGTACTTAAATAAAAGAGGTACCAAGCCCACATGATCAAGATGAGCATGAGTTACCACGACAGCATCTATATATTTAAAGGGTTTTTCAGGATCACTAGCATCCCAAACCTCCGGTACATAAAGATAAGGTGCCCCGCTCCAAGGATCTGCATTATCAGGCACAGCCACATTTAATCCACAATCTACAAGTACCCTACTTGTGCGAGTCATGATAAGCGTGGAGCTTCTTCCAACCTCTCTATACCCACCGAGAGCTTCAACACGAACCCACTGCTCTCCACTTAATGGTGGTCTGTTTATCCTCTTCCCTATATCTCTCAAAATCTCTCTTCTCTCCTCACGCACGAGTTTCAAGTACTCCCTCATCTCCTTAACTATTCTTGATTCCAAAGGAGGCGCACGAACCACGCGAGGAGCCCATCTTATCCTTTTCTTTATCTCATTTAAAAGCTGCCCATCCTTGCCTATAACTGTACCTGGAGATTCTGCCTCTATAACTACTTCCCCAGTCTCTGGCACAAAGTAAATATCCTTTATTCCTGCCTCTTTTGGCACTATATTTAAAATCTCCTCTTTAGCTTCATTTTCATCCATAAGCATAGATGGGTCTGGCCTAATGAATATTCTGCGCCTCACTGTTTGAGCAATTTTCTTTATGATATCTGGATGGTCTGCAAAAAATTCCATGTCTCTAGTATAAACTACAACCAAAGGCCCTTCAAGATCAATATTCGTTATTTCAACCTGTGGAGCAAGTTCATCTATTACTTCCTTGACCTGCTTCAGTACATCCTCCCACGGCATAAAATCACTTCAATTTTAGTTTATTCATTCTCTTCTCAATTTCTTCTTGACTCAATTCAACAAATCCATTATCCTTAGTTATTGTAGCAACAGAAATACCATCACCACTGGCAGCATCACGCCTCATAGCTGCATTTATGCCCCTTATAACCAAATTTATACCTTCATCTAAGCTCAAATCATCATTCCATCTATCTTCAAGAACTCCATAAACAAAGAGAGAGCCTGAGCCCACGCTTGCATACTTATCCTCAATAGCCCCTCCAGCAGCATCTATCGCAAATACATGGTAGCCCTTATTATCAAACCCACCAACTAATAGGCCTACATAATAGGGGAAAAACTTTCTCTCATTAAGAATATTTGATAGCAAAGTAGCAGCCGCACCCACCGGCATATACATCTTTCTCCTTATACGATAAAGATTAATTTCAGCACGCATATAACGCACAAGAACTTGTAAATCTCCCACAAGTCCAGCAGTTGTCATCCCTAGATTATAATCCAACTTGTAGAGTTTTTGAGCTGTTTTATGGGCTATGAAGGTTTCCATACTAGCCCTATGCTCAGTACCCATCACAACGCCATCCTTCGTCACAATTCCTACAGTGGTGGTTCCAGTTTTAGCGTTCTCCATCTCTAACACCTTCAAAATTTTACAAGGTATAATCGGATGGATATATATAAAGCTTTTCCGAATTCATCTTTTAAACATCGTGAAGAAGTATATAGCCGTAGCAATTAGACCAGCATATGCACTAGGAGAGATAGGGGAAATAACTGCAAGAGCCAATCCACCAAGTCCAGAGAATAGAGATATAACAAAGGCAAAGAGCATGGTAAATGCTACTGTGGATGAAATACGCTTAGAGGCAGCAGCAGGAATTATGAGAAGAGCATAAACCAATATGGCACCAACACCTTTCAATAAAACCACAACTCCTATAGCTACAATTACATATAGCAAGCTTTCATAGATTATGGGCTTCAATCCAACCGCCATAGCACCTTCAGGGTCAAAAATTGAAAATAGTATTCTTCTGTTATAAATTATGAAAATCAAAACTATAACAATTACTGAGAGAAGCATTATCTCAATATCTCCTTGTGACAATAGAAGAAGGTCTCCCACAATCAATCCCCAGGCAACTGAAGCGTATTCCCTAATCAATGATAGAAATAGAATTGCAAGACTCATGGAGAGAGCAAACATTACTCCTACTGCAACATCAACATTTTCTTTCCTGTGGGATGCATATCCAATTGCAAGGGCAAAGAATATGGAAAATAGAAGGGCAACAATAAGATAATTCACAGAAAAAAGATAGAGTGCAAGAAATATGCCTAAGGCTGCACCTGCCAAAGCTCCATGGGCTATTCCGCTAACTAAGAAAGTGCTTCCACTAAAGACAGAATAGCTTCCTATGAGTGAAGAGACAATTGCTATCAAGAATATTGCAACTATAGCTCTAATAAGCCAGATATCAACGTTGAAGATGAACATCACCTCCCACCACATAACAAACATTTTCTTTCCTTATTACTGGCACCCTTACCCCATACAATCTCTCCACATTTTCCTCATTCAAAACCTCTGTAACTGTCCCATAGGCAATTACTCTTTTTCTCAAAAGCAGAAGTTTATCTGTGCATTCTACAAGGGGGTTCACATCATGGGTTACTATTATTATCGTCTTCTCTCTCTTCAATTTATGCAGCATTTTTGCCATTTTCATCTTTGTGGATACATCAGTGGCAGAAAAGGGCTCATCAAGAATGAGTATCTTGCTATTCTGTGCAAGTACTCTGGCTAGAAAAACCCTCTGCTGCTCACCACCACTTAGAGCTGAGAAATTTTTATCCCAATAATGCAGCATGTTGACCCTCTCTAGGGCCCTTTTTGCATTTTTAACATCTTCCATCCTTATCCCAAAATAATATTTTGAGAGGAGGGGCATAAGAACAACATCTTTAACTCTTAGAGGAATGTTCGTATTTACCTTGTCTCTCTGGGGCATATAACCCATCATATTCCTAGCATCTTCTGGCTTCTTTCCAAATATTCTTATCTCACCCTCATACTTTACTAAGCCAAGAATGGCCTTTAAAAGTGTGGTTTTCCCTGCACCGTTTGGTCCCATAATTACAAGTAAAGAAGGGTGTTCTAATTTTAAATTTATATCTTCAAGAGCAACATGAGAATCGTATTTAACACTCAAATTTTCAATTTCAATCATTAACTACTCCCTCCGGAATGGGCCTACCATGAGGACATTCTTTGGGATTGCCAAGATAATTACAAATGAGCTCAACAACATCATCATCAATGTCAACTTGAATGCGAGATGCAATGTTACAAGCTCTATTTAGATCTACCCCAATCCTATAAAGCATTGTTTCAATTATTCTGTGATTTCTCACAACTCTCTGGGCCAAAACTATACCTTTTTCTGTAAGTTTGTACTTTCCATTCTTCTTGCTAAGATATCCCATATTTGCAAGCTTAGTTAGAACTTCATAAGCGGTGGGCCTTTTTACATTCATAATCTCTGCCATCTTCTTTGGTCCAATAGATCCAATGCCATTCCTCCTAGCTTCGTATATGGCCATGAGATACTTTCCTTCAACCTCTGTTATCACGGTTAGGTAATACCTAACGAATTATTTAAATTTTAGGATGTGAAAATTTATATTGGCAATAAGAATATCCCAATAGATGAGATTTGCAAAATTAATTGTGCTCTTCTACGCTTTTATTCTCCTTACTTCCATAATATATGCTATAAATTTGGAGCAAAGCAATGAGGGAAATGTAAAAGATTTAAGCACCTCAAGTAATGAGCTTTTCGTTGTCCCCATTGAAAATTATGGTTATGCCCCTATGTTAAAACATCTTATTGATAATGCCAGCAAGAGTGTATATGTATCCATGGAAATTCTCAGTGATTATAAGCCCGTCAGAACTTTACTTGATTCTCTAATCTCGGCTCATAATAGGGGCTTAGATGTGAAGGTTATATGTGAAGGGGACATCTCTTCAAATAAATACGGGGTGCAATACCTTGAAAATGGAGGAGTAGAAGTTAAGGTTGATAACACAGAAAAATTCATACATACCAAGCTAGTTGTAATTGATGGAAAAGAGGTGTATTTAGGCTCACACAACTGGAGCCCTTCTGCATTAGGAAAGAACAATGAATATGGAATGTTGATTTTTAACTCTCAAATTGCGAATTTCTATCAAAATTATTTCAATTATTTATGGAAAGATTCTTCCAAAACTCCACAATTAGAATGCATATCTCAATCCAATGGAGAAATGAGCATAGTAACAACCTACGATGGCTATACCTATAATGCCCTCAAAAATTTGATAAACTCAGCAAAGAATCGCCTATATGTAAGTGTTTACACTATGGCTTATTATTCAAATCCTCAAGGAAATGAAACTCTAGTGGATGATTTGGTAAATGAAATAATAACAAAGAGAGATATTGCGAAGGTTGTGCTAGATGACCATGATAGTGATTATGCCTACCATTACCTTCAAGACAATGATGTAAGCGTGGAATACGATTCTTCCTCAGTCATAACCCATTTAAAATTGGTCATAGCAGACAATACCGTTTATGTGGGAGATGCAAATTGGGGTTATAAATATTTAGATAATGAAACTCACACTGTGGGAGTAATTATTGAGAATAAAACTCTAGCAAATTTCTTTGCAAATTATTTTCTTCAAATTTGGAAATATAAAGATAATCCATACTACATCCCAGATGGTTTCGTAGATAAGTGGAGCTTTACAGCTTATCCCGGAGAAGATTTGGACATAAATGTATTCTTGGCAAATGGAGGATACAAAAATTATTCTTCCTTCTATCTAATCCCTAGAGGAAATTTAAATATATCCATTAATGAAAATTTAGAATGGTACAGAGAGAATGTCTATGATTGGAGAAACGAAACTATGCAAGTTGAAATTCCATCTAATGCGAGTGGATATTACACTGTGGGCATAACATTCTACGGGGAAGATAGATACATCAATTACACTATGTATTTCACAATATATGTAGAAAATTCCGTGCCAGAATTTGAAAGCTTTACACCATTAATAATTACCCTTGCGATAATATCTGCAATATTAATAAAGAAAAAAGAGAATTAATTTTTCTCCTTACTTTTTCTTATGTACTCTATTATTCCCCCTGCCTTTATTATGTCCATCACATAGCCCTCAAATGGTGGGAAATGTAGTTCAAAGCCCTTGCTCTTGTTAATTATTATCCCTTTCTCAATATCCACATCCACTTCATCTCCAGCATCAAATTTCGCTATGTCCTCTTTTTTAAGGGTTATAGCAGGCAAGCCAAGATTTATACAGTTGCGATAATATATGCGAGCGAAGCTTTCGGCAATTATTGCTTTAACACCTGCGGCTTTTAAGCACTTAACTGCCTGCTCTCTTGATGAGCCATAGCCCCAGTTCTTTCCAGCCACAATGACATCTCCGAGCTTTACATTCTTTGCAAAATTTGGATCTAAGTCCTCTAAAGCATGGGAAGCCATCTCCCCATCGCTCATGATCTTGTATGTATATTTTCCCGGAAATATAACATCCGTGTTTACATCATCTCCATATTTCCAAACCTTTCCCATTTAAAGCACCTCCCTTGGATCGGTTATATATCCTTTAAGAGCTGTAGCTGCTGCAGTTGCTGGAGAGCCAAGATAAATCTCTGCATTAGGATTGCCCATTCTTCCTTTGAAATTGCGATTTGCTGTGCTCAAGCATTTATCACCATCGGCAAGAACACCTGCATGAGCTCCTAAGCATGGGCCACATCCAGGATTCATAACCACTGCACCTGCCTCTGCAAGCGTATGCAATATACCCTTTTCATCTGCCTCGCGCCATACATCCCAAGAAGCTGGGAACACGAGCATACGAACATTCTTATTCACTTTATTCCCCTTCAAAATCCTAGCTGCTATTTCTAAGTCCTCAACACGCCCATTAGTACAAGTTCCAAGGAAAACTTGATTTACTTCAATACCTTCCGCCTTATCAATATCGTAAACATTATCAACAGTGTGAGGGAATGCAATTTTTGGAACCAGATCAGAGGCATCATACTCGTATCTCTTTTCGTACTCGGCATCTTCATCAGGATGCATAATATCCCAAGGCCCTCTAGCCCTCTCTTTTATATACGCTTCTGTCTTCTCATCCGCTTCAATTATTGCATTCTTGGCTCCCATCTCCGCGCTCATGTTTGTAAGAACCATCCTAGATGCTATTGTCATATCTTTTATTGTCTCTCCTTTAAATTCAACAGCTTTGTACACTGCTCCACTCGCAGTCACATCTCCTACAATGTGCAACGCTAAATCCTTTGCAAAAACCCCATTAGGCAGCTTTCCATTCACAATTATCTCATAGCTCTCCGGCACTCTCAACCATATCTTTCCAGTGGCCCATATGGCTGCAACTTCACTTCTCCCTATGCCAGCTGCAAATGCTCCAAATGCTCCTGGTGTGGTTGTGTGCGAATCAGCACCAACTATAACCGCACCTGGTAAATCATAACCCTTCTCTGCCATTACCTGATGGCATATCCCCGTATTTATATCCCAAAAATTCTCAATACCCTGCTCCTTTACAAATTCCCTTATGCTCTGGTGATTGTTCGCATACTCAGCCGTAGGTGCAGGTACTGTATGGTCCAGAATAATCACAATTTTATTTGGATTCCAAACTTTTTCCATGCCTGTTTTCTTAAATTTGAGCAGGATTGCAGCGGAATTATCATGGCTCATAACCCACGTTGGCTCAACAGTAACTATCTCTCCAGGTTGCACTTCTTTCTTTCCAGCCTTTTTTGCAAGAATCTTTTCTGTTAGAGTCATCCCCATAGTATCACCAGGTGATAATCTCCCAGATTTATTTAATACTTATCGGGCAAATTTAAAAACGATGATGCAATGCAGTTTCGTGGAAAGATTAGTGTTGGATTCTTCCGCCTTAATTGAGGGTTTCGTTCCCCCTTCAAATTATGAAATTTACATTCCTCCTGGAGTGACAGAGGAGGTTAGAGATAAATCCCTTGATTTCACCCTTTTAAAAATTGTCACTCCTTCAAGGTATAATACAAAGCTCGCAGTAAAGGCAGCAAAAGAGACAGGTGATTTTCCCTCTCTCTCCAATGTGGATATTGAAATTATAGCTCTGGCTCTTCAGCTAAATGCTAGAATAATTACGGATGATTATGCAATTCAGAATGTTGCCGCTCACCTCGGCTTAGATTTTGAAGGTGTGCATCAAGAGAAGATAAAAGAAAAGAGAAAGTGGAAGTGGAAATGCACATCCTGTGGGAGATTTTTCAATCATTACTATGAACAATGCCCAGTATGCGGTGGAAAATTAAAGAGGGTTAGAATCTCTGGAAAGAAGCTGTAAAGGAAAAAATTATAATCTCCAAAGCAATGCGCCTACGAGCAGGGGTTACCGAGCCAGGTCAAAGGTGCGGGATTTAGGGTCCCGTCCCGTAGGGGTTCGAGGGTTCGAATCCCTCCCCCTGCACTAAGCCCCTTTCTTAGGAAGAAAGCGGCTTTACCCGGAAAGAAGGAAAGGTGCTTCATCCCAAAAATGTAAAG